>NZ_JARESU010000027.1:0-103005 GCF_046027075.1 Paraburkholderia sp. RL18-085-BIA-A
CCCCCGCCGCCCCCCCCCCCCCCCCCCCCCCCCCCCCCCCCCCCGCCCCCGGGGCGGGGGGGGCCCCCGCTGCTGTTGCGGTGCGCGGCCCTTAACCCACCCTCACGCCCCGTACCGACGACGTGCTTTCATTCCTGCTGAAGCTGCGCACTCGCGCCCAACACCTGTTCCGTCTGTCCGAAGCCCACACGATGCTGGTCTGGTCGGTGGTGGTCGGCATCGCCGGCGCGTTCGCGACCATTGCCTTTCGCGAGGCGATCGCGCTGCTGCAACTGGCGGTGGCCGGCAAGTCCGGCAGCTTCGTCGAAATGGCGCGCAGCTTGCCGTGGACCGTGCGCATCTGGCTGCCCGCGGCCGGCGGCCTGATCGCCGGCTTCTTCCTGCTGATCGCGCAGCGCCACGCCGACAAGAGCAATCACGTCGACTACATGGAAGCGGTCGCGATCGGCGACGGCGTCGTGCCGGTGCGGCTGAGCCTGTGGCGAAGCGTGTCGTCGCTGTTCACGATCGCGAGCGGCGGCTCGATCGGCCGGGAAGGACCGATGGTGCAACTGGCCGCGCTGGCCGCGTCGCTGATCGGCCGCTGGGTGCATTTCGATCCGTCGCGGCTGCGTCTGCTGGTCGCCTGCGGCGCGGCCGCCGGGATCACGTCCGCGTACAGCGCGCCGATCGCAGGCGCGTTCTTCGTCACCGAGATCGTGCTCGGCTCGATCGCGATGGAAAGCTTCGGGCCGGTGGTGGTGTCGGCGGTGGTCGCCAACATCACGATGCGCGAATTCGCCGGCTACAAGCCGCCGTACGAGATGCCGGTGTTTCCGGCGGTGACCGGCGTCGAGGTGCTGCTGTTCGTCGCGCTCGGCGCGCTGTGCGGCGCGACGGCGCCGCAGTTTCTGCGGCTGCTCGACGCGTCGAAGGCGGCCTTTCGCAAGTTGCCGGTGCCGCTGCCCGTGCGGCTCGCGCTCGGCGGCTTCGTGGTCGGCATCATCTCCATCTGGACCCCCGAGGTGTGGGGCAACGGCTATAGCGTCGTCAACTCGATCCTGCATTCGCCGTGGACGTGGACCGCGCTCGTCGTCGTGCTGGTGTTCAAGCTCGCGGCGACCGCGGCCACGGCGGGTTCCGGCGCGGTCGGCGGGGTCTTCACGCCTACCCTGTTCGTCGGCGCGGCGGTCGGCTCGCTGTTCGGCCAGGGCATGCACGCGCTGTGGCCGCATGCGACCTCGGCGCCCTATGCGTATGCGATGGTCGGCATGGGCGCGTTTCTCGCCGGCGCAACCCAGGCGCCGCTGATGGCGATCCTGATGATCTTCGAGATGACGCTCAGCTACCAGGTCGTGCTGCCGCTGATGCTGTCGTGCGTGGTCGCCTATTTCATCTCGCGCGCGATCGCCAAGACCTCGATGTACGAAATCACGCTGCGGCGCAATCGCGAGGAACAGGAGCGCACGCGCCTGCGCGCCACGCAGATGCGCGAGCTGATCCGTCCCGCCGAAACCGTCGTGCTGCCCAACGCGAGCGTGCAGGACATGACGCGCGTGTTCCTCGAATATCCGGTGAAGTATCTGTACGTCGCCAACCAGTCCGGCGCGTTTCTCGGCGTGGTCGCGCTCAAGGACATCACGTCCGATCTGCTCGACAAGCGCGACACGGCGGCGAAAACGGCCGCGGACTATCTGCAGCCGCACTTCGACGTGCTCACGCCGGATATGTCGCTCGGCGTCGCGTTGCAGCACTTCCTCGCGTTCCAGGGGGAGCGTCTGCCGGTTGTGGAAAGCGCCGCGCAACCGACGCTGGCGGGCGTGGTCTACAAGACCTCGCTGCTCGATGCGTATTTCCGCATGAATGCGACTCACTAGGCGGCCGCGCCCCGCGAACCTGGCGGCGCCGTGCAAAGCGCCGCAGATTTTCTACAATGGGGAAACCGCTGCGGCGTAAGCACAAGGCGCCGGCAGCGCGCGTTACGCCAGGACGGGCGCACCGTGACGCCCGCCGTTCGATCGGAGCGAAGATGAGCGAACCGTCCCTCGATGCCGTGCGCCGCGACCAGGCAGGCTGGATTTTCCTGCACATCGAAGGCGAACCCTACGATCGCGGCGAACAGCACGGGCAGCTGCTCGCCAGCGAAATCCAGAACGCGATCCGCACCGCCCGCTATCTCGCGAAGTGGGACACCGGCGAAGAGTTCGACACCTTCGTCAACGCCGCGGTCGCCCAGTTCGCCAACCAGCTCGACACCGAATTCGCCGACGAAATCCAGGGCATCGCCGACGGCGCAAAGCTGCCGTTCGCCGAAGTGCTGGCGTGGAACGGCTACATGGATCTGCTGCAAAGCTGGTGGCCGAGCCACGCGGCGCAGCAGCGGCCGCACCTGGGCATGAAGCCGTGGCGCGGCCGCCGCGGACATCATTGCAGCGCGTTCATCGCCACCGGCAACGCCACGCGCGACGGCCGCATCGTGATGGCGCACAACTCGTGGGACCGCTACGCCGCGGGCGACGCGTTCAACGTCGTGTTCGACATCGTGCCGGATCGCGGCAACCGCATCCTGATGCAGGGCCTGCCGGGCTGCATCTCGAGCCTCACCGACTTCTGGGTGACGGCCGCGGGACTGATGGTCACCGAAACCACCATCTCCAACTTCGCCGGCTATAACCCGGCGGGCGCACCGGAGTTCTACCGTTCGCGGCGCGCGTCGCAGTATGCGAACAGCATCGGCGAATGGTGCGAGATGTTCGCGCTCGCCAACAACGGCGGCTATGCGAACAGCTGGCTGCTCGGCGATGCGAAGACCGGCGAGATCGCGCGCTACGAACTGGGGCTGCACTATTCCGGCTTCGAGACCACGAAGGACGGCTTTTACAGCGGCTATAACACCGCGACCGATCTGAAGATCCGCAACCAGGAATGCATCGGCGAAGGCGAGGACTATACGGACGTGCGCAAGAACGGCGCGCGGCGCCTGCGCTTCATGCAGCTCGAGGAAATGCATCACGGCAAGATCGACGTGGAACTCGCCAAGCAGATGATCGCCGATCATCACGACGTCTATCTCGATCGCAACGACAACCCGTGCTCGCGGACCATTTGCGGTCATCTGGAACTGGACGACGCGCGCTTCGGCGGCACCGATCACGGGCCGTTCAATCCGTGGGGGGCCAACGACGGCAAAGTGGTCGACAGCGAAATGGCGCGCGAGATGGCGATCACCGCGCGCTGGGGTCATCCGTGCGGCCGGCCGTTCGACGCCCAGGCGTTCATGAAGCGCCATCCACAGTGGAACTGGCTCAACGGTTATATGCGCGACCGGCCTTCGTGGCCGTGGACGCGTTTCGACGTGCTGCGTTAACGCGGCTGCCTGCCGCTGGCGGGCCGTTTGCTACCAGCGCACCCGTATGTTGCTCGCTGCCCGCTGCCTGCCATCTCTCGCCTGCCGCTCAGCATCGCGCCGCTCCGCACTCGCCGACATGGCCGCAACGGCAGCCCGCACAGGCGTCGCGCCGCCTTGGCGCATTCGTGGCAAGATCTGAAATCTACAATACCGTTTTGTCGCAAATGTGCGCGCGTTGCAGGATTTGCCATCTAAGATGGTAAGTGGGAGCGGGCCGCACATCGCAATGCCGTGTGAAGCTTGCGCCTTCCTTTCGACGCGGGGACGGCACAGCGTTTGCTCAACTGTCAGCGCCGCATGAGCTTAGGAGGTCGGGCGATGAAAACCTCGACACTGTTGACCATGGTGACGCTGTCCGCCTCGTGCTTCGCCGCGCCGGTTCACACCGCGCCGGACGGCACGAATGCCAGTACCCTCGCTGAACGCGCCAACGCCGCACCCGTCGCGCCGCCGGCGCCGGATGTCGCGGCCACGGACGATAACCGGCCGCAGCAATGGCAGCACATTGCGCTGCCGAAGTCGCGCCATCTCGACCGCAGCTTCATGGGGCAGAACGAACATTTGCAGACCTGACGGCGGCCGGTATCCTCGCGATTGGGTGCCAGCGGTCCGTGCCCGGCTTTGAGTTTGAACCGAAGCGTTGATCGGCGTGCAGGCGTGGATGCAACGACCGCTAGCGGGTCGGGCGATTTTTTGTAGCTGCGCTGTCGTTGCGTTGTATTGCCCGGCAATTTTCTGGTCGTTCTGTGCCGTTGCATCCGCATGCCCTCGAAGCGCCAACAACTGATTTCAATCGCGCACCAACTGGAGCAATTGCATGACTGCCTCGGCTATTCCCGGCGAATCGATCGACCTGCAGATCTCGGACATCCTCAGCGAAGTCCAATTCCCGACCAACAAAGACGCGCTGGTCGACGCCGCGCGCGAAGCCGGCGCGAGCAATGAAGTGCTGTCGATGCTCGACGGCATGCCGGAACAGGATTACGTTGATATCGAGTCGGTCACGCGGCTAATCAGCGGCAATTACGGGCCGGGCCTGGGAGCGTAGGCACGTGGGGTGATTTCGTCGCCGCGTCCGGAGTCATGGGCATGCGAAGAGACTGGGGACGGACGCTCGCGTGTGCTTGCGGCTATTGCATCGGATAGTTGTCTGGAACCACGCGGTCCAGCGCTCCTGGAGCACCCGCACAGTTGGCGTGCGACGGCCTTCGCCGCACGGCCCGCGCCTCGCGCGCAGCCGCCTTCCCAGCACAATCCGCGCTGCGGCCGCCGGCTGTTTAAAGGCGCGCCGGCTGACCGCCGCAACCGCCCTCAAACCGGAGACGACTCCACAACCCGCGTTCTCCGCGCATGCGCCGTCCTGGGCAAGCGGCGCGTCAATTCCGGCACCGCCGCGCCGCCCGTATCAGCTAATGAAGCGACCGCAGGGTACGCCGACGCCACCACCCGCGAACCGCGCACCGGCACGCCAGCCGGCTGGAAGTGCTCGACGAGGTGATCGATAAAAGTCCGCACCTTCGCCGGCAGATGAAGACGGCTCGGATACGCAATCGTGATTTCGATCGGCGGCAAACGGTAGTCCCCGAGCAAGGGCACGAGCCGCCCGGACGCCAGATCCCTGCCGATCAGATAACTCGGCAGGATCGCCACGCCCATACCCAGCAGCGCGAACTGCCGGAGCATCTCCGTATTGTTCGCGGCGATCGCATTGACCGGCCGCACCCGCACTTCGCCGCCGCCCGGTCCGGTGAACACCCGTTCCTCGCCGCCCTGTTCGGACGGCCGGCTCAGACACGGATGCTGCAGCAGATCTTCAGGGCGCGCCGGCGTGCCGTGCTGCGCCAGATAGGCGGGCGTCGCGCACACCGTCATGTAGGCGGTAGTCAGGCGTCGCGTGACGATGCTCGCACTGCGCATGTTCCGCGCGACCAGAATGCCGACGTCGAACCCTTCCTCGACCAGATCGGCGTGACGATCCGCCAGCGTGACATCCGGCACGACGTCCGGATAGCGCGCCGCGTATGACTGCACCACCGGCGCGAGGCTATGCAGCCCGAACACCACCGGTGCGACGATGCGCAACGTGCCGACCGGCTCGTGATTGCGCGCCACCACCATCTGCTCGACGCCTTCGAGGTCGTCGAGAATGTGCCGCACGCGCTCCAGATAGGTCCTGCCGGACTCGGTCAGCGAAAGACGGCGCGTCGTCCGGTTGAGCAGCCGCGTGCCCAGACGCGCTTCCAGATCGGCCACATGCCGCGTGACCACCGCCGTGGAAAGGTCCAGCGCGCCGGCCGCGCCGACGAAACTGCCGAGGTCCGCCACTTTGACGAACACGCGCATCGACTGCAGTTGATTCATGGGACGACTCCTGCCTCGGTAAAGCCGGGCCGGCGCAACCCTCGCCGCCTTTGAAGACCCGCGCGGCAAGGCGCGCGCGGGTTTGCCCAACGATCCGATTGTATCGACCCGACATGTCGCAACCCTGACCCGAACATGACATTCCAGTCAGATTAGCGACGCTGACGCAGCACACTATTGCGTTGCGCGCGGAGAATTCGGAGTAGGTATAAACCCTTAATCAGCTGGTAACATAGCGGCCGAAAGGAAATTACCGCTATGACACATCGTTTTCAGCTTCTGGAAAAAATCGCGTTTTCGCTGGTCTGCTGGTCCGCCGCGGCCTGCTCGGCTTTCATTGCGTACGAGCGCTGCCCGGACATCAAGGTCGTCCTGCATGCCGGCAAGGAAGTTTTGCGCTACAGCGGCGAGTATTCGCTGGCCTGCGCGTCGCCGGCCGCCGACATCTGCGCGCCGCTGCCGAACAACTGATTCACCGGACCTGCCGCATCCGCATTTCGAATCGCCCCGCCGGTCGCACCGTGTTTCAACGGCGTCGGCCGGGGAGCGGTTCGGCCTCAGTCAACCGCTCCGCCGCCGTCATCGCGCGCAAGCCGCGCGGATCACGCTTCGCGCCCGAACACCACGCGCGCGAAAAATCCTGCCAGCACCGCTTCAGCCACCTCCGTCGGCACGTTCTGTGGATCGACCGTGTAGAAGAACTGTACGCCGTCGCACAAGCCCATCAAACCGATGGCCAGCCGCTCGGGCTCCATCAGCATCGGCGTGCCGACGCGCGCCGAGAACTCGCGAATATACGCCGCGAGTTGCTCCAGCTTCTCGTGCATGAACGCGTTAAAGCGCACCCGGAAGCGGCCGTCGCGCACCGCGAGCAGCTTCGCCTCGACCCACAACAGGAAACATTTGTTCTCGCGATGCAGGCCGCTGTAATAACGCAGCACGCGCGCTTCCATCTCTTCGCGCGAGGCGGCGTTCTCGAAGATCGCCTGCAACTTCGCCTGCATCGTTTCGTGATCACGCCGCAGTAGCTCGAGAAACAGTTCGCTCTTGCTGCGGAAGTTCGAATAGAACGCGCCGCGCGTATAGCCTGCCGCCCCGGCGATGTCCTCGACACTCGCCGCGACGAAACCCTTCTTCATAAAAATGGCTTGCGCAGCGTCGAGCAGACGCTCGCGCGTCTGGTCCTTGCTCTGTTCGCGGGTCAGTCGTTGCCGTTTCATGGGCGCAAGTCTAGCACCGAAAAGAATTCAAATTTACATCGACATTCAAATACATGTGTGTATTAGAATACACAAAAACATTCAAAGTCAGATACGTATGCAGATTGCATGAACCGGTCTGCCGGTCTTTGCTGGCGGGCCGCCGCGGCTTGCCGTGTTCGTTCGCCGTCTCCAGTTGGGGTATTTGTGAAGCGTCCCGGTCCTCCCGCATCGTCGACGATGCGCCAGCAGTCCCATCGGCAAATGCGCCGCGCGGCATGCGCCGTGGCGCTGGCCGTCGTCGTCGCGCTGGCCGCCTGTTCGAAGAAAGAAGCGGCCGCGCCCGCGCCGCGCCCGGTCGTCGCCGTCGCCGTGCATGCGGACGGCCATGCGATGCAAGCCGCGTCGCTGCCCGGCGAAGTGCAGGCGCGCTATTCGACGCCGCTGTCGTTTCGCATCGGCGGCAAGATCATCGAGCGGCGGGTGCGCCTCGGCGATGTGGTGAAGAGCGGGCAAGTCGTCGCCCAGCTCGATCCGGCGGATGCGCAAAAGAATGCGGCCAGCGCGCAGGCGCAACTCGAAGCGGCGCAGCACGGCCTCGTGTTCGCGAAGCAGCAGTTCGACCGTGACCAGGCGCAGGCAAAAGAGAACCTGATCGCGCCGGCGCAGCTCGAGCAGTCCACCAATGCCTACGCGTCCGCGCTCGGCCAGCGCGATCAGGCCGCGCAGCAGGCGGCGCTCTCGAAGAACCAGTTGGAGTACACCACGCTCGTCGCCGGTCACGCGGGCGTCATCACGGCGGAACAGGCCGACACCGGGCAGAACGTGTCCGCAGGTCAGGCCGTCTACAACCTCGCGTGGAGCGGCGACATCGACGTGTTGTGCGACGTGCCGGAAAGCGCGCTCGCCGCGTTCGCGCTCGGACAAAGCGCGAATGTCACGCTCGGCGCGCTGCCGGGGCGCAGGTTCACCGCGCGGGTGCGCGAACTGTCGCCCGTCGCCGACTCGCAAAGCCGCACCTGGCGCGCGCGGCTCACGCTCAACGATCCGGGCCCGGACGTGCGCCTCGGCATGACCGCCGATGTCACGCCGGTCACGCCGCTCGCGACGTCGCAGGCAAACGGCTCGTTCACGCTGCCTGTCACCGCGCTGTTCCACCAAGGCCGGCAGCCGGCCGTGTGGGTCGTACGTGCCGCCGACAACGCACTGGAACTGCGCCCCGTGACGGTCACGCGCTACAACGAACGCACCATCGTGATCAGCGACGGTTTGAAGGACGGCGAACGCGTCGTGCTGCAAGGCGTGCATACCGTGAGCGCCGGCGAGAAAGTCAACGTCATCGCGCCGCTGCATCCCGAGGACTTCGCTTCATGAGCACGGCGCACGAAGAAGGACGCTTCAACCTGTCCGCCTGGGCGCTGCGTCACCAGGCGCTGGTCGTGTTCCTGATCGCGCTCGCGACCGCGTTCGGCATCCTCGCCTATACGCGGCTCGCGCAATCCGAAGACCCGCCGTTCACGTTCCGCGTGATGGTGATCCGCACCTTCTGGCCCGGCGCGACCGCGCGGCAGGTGCAGGAACAGGTGACCGACCGCATCGGCCGCAAATTGCAGGAGACGCCCGCCATCGATTTCGTGCGCAGCTATTCGCGCCCCGGCGAGTCGCAGATGTTCTTCACGATGAAGGACTCGGCGCCAGTGCGCGACGTGCCCGAGACCTGGTACCAGGTGCGCAAGAAAGTCGGCGATATCGCGGCGACCTTGCCGCCGGGCATTCAGGGCCCGTTCTTCAACGACGAATTCGGCGACGTCTACACCAACATCTACACGCTCGAAGGCGACGGCTTTTCCGCCGCGCAACTGCACGATTACGCGGACCAGTTGCGCACGGTGCTGCTGCGCGTGCCGGGCGTCGGCAAGGTCGATTACTTCGGCGACCCCGATCAGCACATCTACATCGAGATCGCCAACACGCAGCTCACGCGGCTGGGCATCTCGCCGCAGCAACTCGGCCAGGCGATCAACGCGCAGAACAGCGTGTCGACCGCGGGCACGCTGACCACCGCCGACGACCGCGTGTTCGTGCGCCCCACCGGCCAGTTCAAGGATGTCGCCGCGCTCGCCGACACGCTGATCCGCATCAACAACCGCACCTTCCGTCTCGGCGACATCGCGACGATCAAACGCGGCTACGACGACCCCGTCGTCACGCAGATGCGTTTCGGTGGCAAGGCGGTGCTCGGCATCGGCGTGACGATGCAGCCGGGCGGCGACGTGATCCGCCTCGGCAAGGCACTCGACGAGCAGACGGCGCGGTTGCGCAAGGCGTTGCCCGCTGGCTTGCAACTGGTCGAAGTGTCCAGCATGCCGAACGCGGTCGCGCGCTCGGTCGACGACTTCCTCGAAGCCGTCGCCGAAGCCGTCGCGATCGTGCTGGTGGTGAGCCTCGTATCGCTCGGCGTGCGCACCGGCATGGTGGTCGTGATCTCGATCCCGGTGGTGCTCGCCGTCACCGCGCTGTGCATGAACGTGTTCGACATCGGTCTGCACAAGGTGTCGCTCGGCACGCTGGTGCTCGCGCTGGGGCTGCTGGTCGACGACGCGATCATCGCGGTCGAGATGATGTCGGTGAAGCTGGAGCAAGGCTGGAACCGCACGCGCGCGGCGGCCTTCGCGTACACCAGCACCGCATTTCCGATGCTGACCGGCACCCTCGTGACCGTCGCCGGTTTCCTGCCGATCGCGCTCGCCAAATCGAGCACCGGCGAGTACACGCGCTCGATTTTCGAAGTGTCGGCGATCGCGCTGATCGCATCGTGGCTCGCGGCCGTGGTGCTGATTCCGCTGCTCGGCTATCACCTGCTGCCCGAGCGAAAGCGTCAGGCGCACGAGGCCGAGGACCACGAGCACGACATCTACGACACACGCTTCTACCAGCGTCTGCGTGGCTGGGTCGGCTGGTGCATCGAACGGCGCTTCGTCGTGCTGGCGATCACCGTCGGGCTGTTCGTGCTGGCGTTGGCGGGCTTCACGCTGGTGCAGCAGCAGTTCTTCCCGAGTTCGGACCGTCCCGAGTTGCTGGTGGACGTGCGCCTGCCCGAAGGCGCATCGTTCGACGCCACGTTGCGTCAGGCGCAGCGGCTCGAAAAGGTGCTGGTGGGCCGCGCGGAAATCGACCATACGGTGAGCTTCGTCGGCACCGGCGCGCCGCGCTTCTATCTGCCGCTCGACCAGCAATTGCCGCAACCGAACTTCGCGCAGTTCGTGATCACCGCGAAGTCGGTGAAGGATCGCGAGAAGCTCGCGCAGTGGCTCGAACCGGAATTGCGCAACAACTTTCCGGCGATCCGCACACGCCTGTCGCGCCTTGAAAACGGGCCGCCAGTCGGCTATCCGGTGCAGTTCCGCGTGAGCGGCGACGACATCGCGACCGTGCGCTCGATCGCCGAGCGCGTCGCCGCGACGATGCGCGCCGACCGCCGCACCAACAATGTCCAGTTCGACTGGGACGAACCCGCCGAGCGCTCGGTGCGTTTCGAAGTCGATCAGAAACGCGCGCGCGAACTCGGCGTCAGCTCCGAGGACATCTCGAGCTTCCTCGCGATGACGCTCTCCGGCTACACCGTTACGCAGTATCGCGAACGCGACAAGCTGATCAGCGTCGATCTGCGCGCGCCGCGCGCGGAGCGGGTCGACCCGTCGCAACTCGCCTCGCTGGCGATGCCCACGCCGAACGGCGCCGTGCCGCTCGGCACGCTCGGCCATCTGCGCAACGATCTCGAATACGGCGTGATCTGGGAGCGCGACCGTCAGCCGACCATCACCGTGCAGTCCGACGTCACGCACGGCGCGCAAGGCATCGACGTCACGCATGCGGTGAATCGCGCGCTGAGCGAGATTCGCGCGACCCTGCCGGTCGGCTACCGGATCGAAGTGGGCGGCTCGGTCGAGGAAAGCGGCAAGGGCCAGACGTCGATCAACGCCCAGATTCCGATCATGGTGATCGCCGTGCTGACCTTGCTGATGATCCAGTTGCAAAGCTTCGCGCGCGTGCTGATGGTCGTGCTGACCGCGCCGCTCGGGCTGATCGGCGTGGTCATCACGCTGCTGCTGTTCGGCCAGCCGTTCGGCTTCGTCGCGATGCTCGGCGTGATCGCGATGTTCGGCATCATCATGCGCAACTCGGTGATTCTGGTCGATCAGATCGAGCAGGACATCGCGTCGGGACATAAGCGTTTCGACGCGATCGTCGGCGCGACCGTGCGGCGCTTCCGGCCGATCACGCTGACCGCGGCGGCCGCGGTGCTCGCGCTGATTCCGTTGCTGCGCTCGAATTTCTTCGGCCCGATGGCGACCGCGCTGATGGGAGGCATCACGAGCGCGACGATCCTCACGCTGTTCTATCTGCCCGCGTTGTACGCCGCGTCGTTCAGGGTGCGTGGCGACGAACGCGAACCGCAGACACCGTCCGCGTCCGGCGCGACGCATACGGGGAATTGAACGTGGCTACTTTCGCAGTCTCGCGCGCATCTTTCCAATACCCGCGGCTCGGCGCGCTCGCCCTCGTCTGCGGGCTCGCCGGCTGCTCGTTCGGACCCAATGGCGAGCCGCCCGCGATGCCGCAGCCGGCGCACTACGGCGCCGCGGCGCAGCCGACGCAGACCGCGCCCGCGCAAGGCGTCACGCAGCAGTTCGTGGTCGGCGCGAAGCCGGTGCCCGAATGGTGGAAGCTGTATCAGTCGGACGCGTTGAACGCGCTGGTCGACGAAGGTCTGCACAACAGCCCCACGCTCGCCGCCACCGATAAGTCCCTTGCCGCCGCGCGCGAGCAGTTGCGCGCGCAGGTCGGCAGTTCGCTGCTGCCGACCATCGACGCGGGCGGCCAGGCGACCCGCAATCGCGCGCTCGCGATCCCCGAGATCGGTCCCAACACGTTTCTGTACAACGTCTTCGTCGGTCAGTTGCAGGCGCACTACACGTTCGACCTGTTCGGCGCCGCGCGGCTCGCCAACGCGGGGCTCGCCGCGCGCGTGAACGTGCAGGCGTATCAGTTCGACGCGGCGCGTCGAGCGCTGGCGGCCAACATCGTGACAGCGGCCATCACGAGTGCCGCGCTGCATGCGCAGATCGAGACCACCGAGCGGCTCGTCGCGATCGCCAACGACCAGGCGCGCGACACGCAGCGCCGCTATGCGCTCGGCGCGCTTTCGCATGCCGATCAGTTGAGCGCGCAGCAGAGCGCGGCGAGTCTGTCCGCGAGCCTGCCGGGTCTCAAGCAGCAATGGCTGACCACGCGTCATGCGCTGGCGGTGCTGCTCGGCCGCACGCCGGATGCCGCGCCGGACGATCTCGACCTCGCGCGGTTGCACGTGCCCGAACAGGTGCCGGTCGTGGTGCCGTCGGAGCTGCTGCGCTCGCGGCCCGACATTCAGGCCGCCGACGCCGCCGTGAAGGCCGCGGCCGCCGATGTCGGCGTCGCGACCGCGCAGATGTTCCCGAGCCTGTCGCTGAGCGCATCGATGGGACAAGGCGGCTTTAGCTGGCCGGTGGCGCTGTCCGGCGCCGGGGCGATCTGGAGCATCGGCGCCTCATTGTCGCAGCCGCTGTTTCATGGCGGCGCACTGCTCGCGCAAAAGCGCGCGGCGCACGACACCTACGACGCGACGATCTCGCAGTACAAGCAGACCGTGCTGGCCGCGTTCCAGAACGTCGCCGACACGCTCGCCGCGCTCGAACACGATGCGCAGGCTCTGGATGCGGCGAATCTCGCCGCGCGCTCGGCACAGGGCATATTCGAAGAGACTTCGGGACGTTACCGGCTGGGCGCGCTGCCGATCGCCTCGACGCGGTCGAGCGAGCAGCAGTTTCGTAACGCGCAGCTCGACGAGATCCGCTACACGAGCGCGCGATTGACGGACACGGCGGCGCTGTTTCAGGCGATGGGCAATCCGCCGGTCGAAGCGGCGGCGAGTACCGCTGCGGCATCCTCAACGTCGGCGGCCAACGCGGGCACGTCGAACTAAACCTGGGATTCCATACGGAAGCTCACCGACTTATCCCCAGTTAATGTTGACGAGCCTGTTGAAAACTATCTGACAAGCTGTCTAACACGTTGAACATGCTGGGTTTTGTTGGAGAGGCTCGGAATGAATCAACGAGCGTCGGCCGAGCGTCGTTTGCGTCGATCAGGCCGTGGGGATCACTCAACGTTATCCCCAGTTTGTGTGGAGAGGGCTGTTGATAACCTTGGGGTTGCGCGCTTAAGTGCTTGAAGTGATTCGGATTGTCAGGCGCGGTGCTGGTGGATGCAGCGGCACGTGAACGCTGCGGGCACAGCGCGACGCAATGACCGCACTGCCGCTTATCCACAGATTCTGTTCATAGACCTGTTGATAACGCCCGGAGATCCCGACCAAGTGTCTGAGCGCGCTACGGATTCGGGTGCAGATGCGTTTGCTGACGCGCGATCTGCCAACCGTAAACCACGGCTGCGCGCCCCGCCCTCAATAAACTCCCGCCTCGCCCGCCGGCCGATTCTTGAACCGCTTATGCACCCAATAATATTGATCAGGAATCCGTCGTACCTGCGTTTCGAGAAACTCGGTAATCCGACGCGCGTCGACCGACACATCGTCCGAAGGGAAATCGCTTAGCGCGTCGAAAATGGTCAGCTTGTAGCCGCGATAGTCCGGCAGCACCTCCGTCACGAACGGCACTACCCGTGCGTTGCCCGCGCGCGCCATCCGCGATACCGACGTCAGCGTGCACGCCGGCACGCCGAAAAACGGCACGAATACCGAATCGCGCAAACCGAAATCCATGTCGGCGGCAAGCATCACCGGTTTGCCCTCGCGCAACACGCGCAACGCGCGCCGCACGCTATCGCTGCGCGGAATCATCTCCGTGCCGAAGCGGCCGCGCTGGCGCTTGGCCATCGCGTCGAGCAGCAGGTTCGACATCGGCGTATAGAGCGAGGCGACCGGGTGGCGCGTCGAATACATCATGCAGCCCGCCTCGATGCCGACGAAATGGAAGCCGACGAAAATGGTCGGCTGCGACTGGATGTCGGCGAGGTCGATCGCACTCTCCACTTCGACGAGGCGCGCAATCGCCTGCGCATTGCCGAACCATTGCGGCCCGCGCTCGACATAGCTGCGGATCACATGGCAGAAGTGCGCGCGCGCCAGACGTTCGCGCGCGTCGTCGCTCATGTCCGGGAAGCAAAGCTTCAGATTGGTATGCACGACGCGCCGGCGCGTGCTCGGAATGCGGTACAGCAACGCGCCGACGCCAGTGCCGATCCGCGCGACCACCCCGTAGGGCAACAAAGCGAACGCGCGCAGCAGAGCCGTCGTCAGCCAGATGAGAATTCGACCTTTCACGAGACGGGGACCCGGTGGATGCTGGATGACGAACACACCGGCCGCCGCAACCCCTGGGTTGCCAACGATCGAAGTGACATGCGCGCGCGTCAAACCGGGTCTCGCGCTACGCGTTCTGAAGTGCGGCGTTTCGCTCGCGGCGAGACGCTGTGGTGCTGGCGGCCGAAACCGTTTGAGGATCGGGCGTCCGGGTTGGACCCAAGGTGAGAAGCACCGCAGGCGTGATTAAAACACACCGCCGAGCGCGGGCACATAATCTGCTGGCCCGAGCGCCCAAAAAACGCCGCCAACCGTTGCCGGGCCTCGTTTTCCCCTAGCCTTTCAAAAACTCACGTGGCGTGTGCGGCCGCATGGCCAGCACGCGCCGCGTATTCATCAAGGCTTGTTGGACTCGAACAGATCCATGATCTGCTTGCGTTCGTTCGACGACACGCTCGGCGGCGGCACCGCCGGCGGCGTCATGCCCGCCGGTCCCACGCCGCCAACTGCATCGCTCGTGCCGGCCAAAGGATTCGTCGAATCCAGACCGATGCTGGCGACGAAGCCGTTGCCCGGCGTCATGTCGGTAAAGAACAGTTCGCCGTCCACCGTGGTCACGCCGTCCGGCTGCTGCGGTTCGGCCTGCGGCACGCCGCGCAGCGCGCGCTGCATATACTCGACCCAGATCGGCAACGCGAGCTGCGCGCCGAATTCGCGGCTGCCGAGGCTCTTCGGCTGGTCGTAACCCATCCACGCGACCGCCACCAGCGACTGCTGATAACCGGCGAACCAGCCGTCCTTCGCATCGTTGGTCGTACCCGTCTTGCCTTGCAGGTCCGACCGATGCAGCACATTGGTGCCCGCGCCGGTGCCGGCAGTCGCGACCGAATGCAACAGGCTGTTCATGATGTACGCGTTGCGCGGCTCCAGCGTGCGCGGCGCGTCGCGCCCGGCCGTGAGCGGCTGCGCCTTGGACAGCGGTTCGCCGCGCGCGTCCGTCACTTCGCTGATCAGATACGGATTGATACGGTAGCCGCCGTTCGCGAACACCGAGTACGCCCCCGCCGACTGCAGCGGCGTGACGAGCCCAGCGCCGAGCGCCATCGGCAGATACGGCGGGGTCTTGTCGGCGTCGAAACCGAAGCGCTGCGTGACGAAGTCCTGCGCGTACTTGGTGCCGATGAACGACAGAATGCGGATCGACACCAGGTTCTTCGACTTCTGCAACGCGACGCGCAT
The DNA here is from genome assembly GCF_046027075.1 of Paraburkholderia sp. RL18-085-BIA-A. Lineage (NCBI taxonomy): Bacteria > Pseudomonadati > Pseudomonadota > Betaproteobacteria > Burkholderiales > Burkholderiaceae > Paraburkholderia > Paraburkholderia sp. RL18-085-BIA-A. Next base: position 15,548 of record NZ_JARESU010000027.1, read on the forward strand.
TGGCATCGGACCTTCCGGCTGATCGTCGTCCTTCGGTTCCCACGCGTCGCCGCCCGGCGTGCTCGCGGGGAAGTACAGCGGCGCGTCGTTGATGATCGTCGCCGGTCCAAGGCCCTTGTCGAGCGCCGCCGAATAGATGAACGGCTTGAAGCTCGAACCCGGTTGACGCCATGCCTGCGTGACGTGATTGAACTTGTTCTTGTTAAAGTCGAAGCCGCCGACCAGCGCGCGGATCGCGCCGTCCTGCGGGGTGAGCGACACGAGTGCGCCTTCAACTTGCGGCAATTGCGTGATCTGCCAGTTGCCCTTGTCGTCGGCGACGAGGCGCACGATCGAGCCCGGCTTGATCTTCGTGGCGGCCGTGGCGCGCGCGCTCAGTGCGCCCGCGACGAAACGCAGGCCGTCGCCACTGATCGTCACCTGGGTGCCGTCCACCAGTTGCGCCTTCACCTGCTTCGGACTCGCGTCCGTCACCACGGCGGCGATGATCTCGCCGTTGTCCGGGTGGTCCGTGAGCGCGTCGTCGATGGTCTGATCGCGGTCGTCGCCCGGCTCGGGCAGTTGCACGAAGCCTTCCGGCCCGCGATAGCCGTGGCGCCGCTCGTAATCCATCACGCCCTTGCGCACTGCGCGATACGCCGCGTCCTGGTCGGCCGAGTCGATCGTGGTGGTGACGTTCAGACCGCGCGTATAGGTTTCGTCCTTGTACTGCGCGTACATCATCTGCCGGACCATTTCGGCGATGTACTCCGCGTGCACGCTGTATTCGTTGCCGGGGTTCTTGGTGTGAATCTCTTCCTTCACCGCCTGGTCGTACTGCTCCTGGCTGATGTACTTCAGCTCGAGCATGCGCTTCAGAATGTATTCCTGACGGATCTTCGCGCGCTTCGGATTGACCACCGGGTTGTACGCGGACGGCGCTTTCGGCAGGCCGGCCAGCATTGCCGCTTGCGCCAGCGTGATGTCTTTCAGATCCTTGCCGAAGTACACGCGCGCGGCCGCGGCAAAGCCGTACGCGCGCTCGCCCAGATAGATCTGGTTCATGTACAGCTCGAGAATCTGGTCCTTGGTCAGCGCGCGCTCGATCTTGTACGCGAGCAGCATTTCGTAAATCTTGCGCGTATAGGTCTTTTCGCTCGACAGGAAGAAGTTGCGCGCCACCTGCATCGTGATCGTGCTCGCGCCCTGCGACGCGCCGCCGTGCGCGAGGTCGGCAAAGCCGGCGCGCAGAATGCCCACGAAGTCGACGCCGCCGTGTTCGTAGAAGCGGTAGTCCTCGATCGCGAGCACCGCTTTCTTCATCTGGTCGGGAATGTCCTGGAAGCGCACGAGGCTGCGCCGCTCCTCGCCGAATTCGCCGATCAGCACGTGATCGGCGGTGTAGACCCGCAGCGGCACTTTCGGACGATAGTCGGTCAGCGCGTCGAGCGACGGCAGTTGCGGCCCCATCACCACCAGCGCATAGCCGACGATCAGCGCGCCCACCACCGCGATGGTCGCGAGCAGCCCGACGAACCAGACGACGAGCGTCGCGCCGAACGAGCGGCGGCCCGCCTCGGCGTCGCGCGAAGCGGCATTGCGTCCTGGAGTGCGTTGGTTGGAGTCCCGGTCTTCACCGGCCGGAGAATGGGAGGAATGCGGTCGTTTGATGATTGGCATGACTGGAATAGTGGGCGCATGACTGAACGCCTTTCTGCCCGCGCTCGTCGCGCGCGCATGGGTCGTGATCGAGCATCGCAGCCTGAGGCGGAAAACACCGCGCTGCCGCTTGCCCCCGGCCGGCCGCACGGCACGCCTCGGACCATGTCCGGCGCAACGTAACAGCGTATTTTAAAAGAAATCAGGCCCGCCCCAAGGCAGTTTTTTTGTAAGAATTCCCTTCGCGCAGCGCGCGCTGGTCGTTTCGTGCAATTCCCGGCGTGTTCCCCCGGTGACCTCCGGTTATCAACAGAAAATGTGCAAAGGCCTGTGGACAAGCGGCCGGCAAACCCCACAACTCGTTGATGTCACGGGATTTTCATGTCGCGACCGTTCCGCATCCGTGCAACTCGTCATATGATGGTCTCGGCGCGCGTGACGACACTGATGCGGACACCGATGCGCGCGCCGCGTATGTCAGATACGCGCCTTGACCCGCCAATGCCAACAAGACTGCGAGCCGATCATGAACAAGCCCAGCGAGCGCATCGTCGTATTCGTGACGACCGCGCAGAAACGCGCGATCACCGCCACCGCCGAGAATCTGGGCATTAGCGTCAGCGAGCTGATGCGGCGCGCCGTGTTGAGCTTCGGCGCGACCAGCGAGCAGGTGAAAGCGGCGAGCATCGTCGACCGGCTGCGCGCGCCGCGCGCACCCGACGCGCTTAACGCCGCGTTGCAGCGCGTAGCGCGCGGCACGCGGCACGCGCGTGCCACCTTGCCGGCGGCGTTGCAGGCGCACGCAGACATCGCCGGCGAGTCTGCCGACGACGCGTCGGCAGCGGGCCCAACGGCCCGCGCGGGTTCCGCATCGGCATCTGTTGCCGGTGCGCTGCCGCTCGCGCCTGCGGCAGCGCCTGGTCCGCTGCTGCCTGCCGGTTTGGCGGCCGCCCTCGCCGCCGAAGTCGATCTGGAAGCGGCCGCGACCGCCGAAGCAGTCGCGCGTGTCGCAGCGGCGCGCGCGGCGGACGGTGAAGATTCGACGCCGCAGCAGCCCGATGTCGAGGCGCAACAGCGCAACGTGCTGAAGCGCCCACGCGTCGACACGCCTCGCGAGGACGACAATCCCCGCAGCGACCCGAGTACCGAAGGCGGCCGCTTCGCGTGACGCAAAATGACAGGCGCTTTGCGCACAACGCGAATCAACGGTTGCATGTCGTTACATCAAAATTGATTCAAATGAATCTGCTTTCGATATTGCAAGCTCAAGCATTTGAATAGCAACCTGTTCAACAGGTAAAAGCGGTTGGCACGCGCGCTATTCGCGTTGCGCAATCAGAAGCACTTCACGTGTTTTCTTCACTTCGCCGCGCCGTGCCACACCGCGCGGGCCATTGCGCAATCGCAGCCTTTAAGCCGTTTTTAAGAAGGCCCGTGGTGTAATATCCGCCAGCTACTCTATACCCGTCGCGTTTAATCCTTTGAAACCACCGCCACTGACTTCCCAGACAACAATTTGCATGCTCGCTATTGCAATTGGGAAGCGTGCCCCGAACTCCGGTCCGAACGTTGCGCAGCTTCGCGCGCAGCGGCGTAAAGTAAACGGTTGAAAGCAGTTAAGCGCGCGGGATTTTGCAGCGCCAACATCATTCTCTGGAGGTTTTCATGTCGCTTTTTGACAGCATTTCGCGCACGCTCAAAGGTCTCCTGAACGACGCGGCCGACTCCGTGCAGGATCCGTCGCGCGACTCGCGCCAGATCGTGCGCGAACTCGACGAAAGCATCGGTAAAGCCGAGAACTCGCTGATCGAGATTCAGGCGCAAGTGGCCACACAGCAAAGCAAGCGCGATGTTGCCGCGGACAAGGCGAAGAAGTACGAAGACGGCGCCAAGCGCGCGCTGCAATCCGGCGACGAAGCGCTCGCCCGCGAAGCGCTCAGCGCGCAAGCCACCGCCGAAGCCGAACGCGATGCGCTGACCAAGGAACTGACCACGCTCGAACCATCGGTCGCGCAGCTCAAGAGTCAGATCGAAGACATGCGCAGCCGCCGCAACGACCTGAACGCCCGTTCGAACATTCTGCAAGCCAAGCAGCAGATCGCTCAGGCGAAAGACGTCGCGGCCACCGCGTTGGGCGGCATCGGCGGCAAGAATCTTTCCGAAGATTTCCAGAAGCTCGAAGACAAGGTGGCGTTGTCGAATGCGCGTTCGGATGCGCGTCTGAATTCGGCTGACGTGAAAAGCGGCAAGGCGCTCGACGACAAGCTCGCGGATCTGAATCGCGGCCCGTCCGTCGAAGAACGCCTGGAAGCGTTGAAGAAGCAGATCAACACGCCGGCCCAGTAATTGCGTCGGCAGTGCACGCCGGACGGCCGCGAGCGGAAGTCCGGCATGCCGGCCACGCCAATGCGCGGCCACTGCAAACGACTGAAGGAGACGGGCGCCACGCGCCCGGTCCGTAAATGAAAAAATTTCTCGCAACTGCGTTCGCTTCGTTGCTGCTGGTGTCGGCCGCGGCGTTCGCCGTGCCGACGGTTCAGCAGATCGAATCCGCCATGTCGCAAGGCAACTGGCAGCAGGCCGACACCGGTCTGAGCGAGGTGCTGCAGGCGCACCCGAACAATGCCCGCGCGCATTATCTGTACAGCCAGGTGCTCGATCGCGAAGGCCGCTATGGCGACGCGCTCGCCCAGCTGCAGCAGGCCAGGACGCTCGACCCGCAAATCCGTTTCACCGATCCGGGCCGTTTCGCGCAAACCGAAGCACGCATCCGCAAGGATGCGGAGCGCGCGGGCGACGCGGGCGGCAACAGTACGGGCCGCGCCGCGAATCCGTTCGTACAGCAGACTGCGCCTGCTGTGCAGCAACAGTCGGCGATGATCTCGCAAGCGCAACAACGGCATGGCCCGGGGGTAGGTATGTGGATCGGTATCATCGTTCTGATCGGCGTGATCGCATTGGTGCTGCGTTGGACGCTGCGCCGTGCCCGCACGCAAGACGATACGCGCGCCGACGACGATCGTCGCGTGCAACTGAAGCGCGCGACCGAGATGCTCAATGCCGTGCGTTCGCTGAAACTCGACGTTAAGCTCTCCACCGCGCCAGGTCATGAGGCGCTGGAGAAGGAAGTCGAAGCGACCGAAGACCAGTTGCGCGGCGTCGTCGAAACCTTGTCGAACGGCAAGAATCCGCTGCCGCCGTATCAGCTCGACGAATTCGAGCAGCGCATCGGCAGCCTGCGCGCGCGCGCCGATGGGCGGCCCGATCCGGCTGCCGCACCAGCCGCCGGCAGCCAGCAGTCGCCGTATGCGCAGGAAGCCGAGCGTTTCGGCAATCCGCCGCAAGCGCCCTATCCGCAGCAAGGTCCGTATCAGCAGCAGCCACCGGTGATCGTGCAGCAAGGCGGCGGCGGTTTCGGCGGCGGCATGGGCGGCCTGCTCACGGGCGTGCTGCTCGGCGAAGCGCTGAACTCCGGACGTGAGCGCGTGGTGGAGCGTGACGTGATCGTCGACGACGAAGCGCGTCGCCGCGGCAACGACGGCGGCAATGGCGGTGGTCTCGACTTTGGCCAGGGCTCGAACGACTGGAGCGATAACGGCGGCGGCGTCGACATGGGCAGCAATGACGATTCCGGCGGCTGGACCGACACCTGAGCATCGGCGACATCGCGCCGCATGAGGCATGCGGCAGTCAGCGACCATCAGTCACACGGCAATTCAAAAACGGGCTCCTCACGGAGCCTGTTTTTTGCCGACTCCAACTCGCTTCACGAGATGGCGGCTCGCGAGACTTCCATCAGCCCCGCGCCGACGCCCCCTCTCCGCCTGATGCTGCGCAAGCAGCACCGACCCCGCGAACCGCCTGAGGATGAAACGTTCCGCGTAATCGACCAGCGCGGCGCGGCGCGCGACATCCGCGTCGATGTATTCGGCCGACAGATGAAACAGTTGCAGCACGATCTTCGTGCAGACTTCATCGACGACCTCACGCGCCAGCGTCGGGCATCAACTCCAGTTGCACGACATTTGACAACATCGCTTTATACGTTCTTATCGCCAGGCGTACAGTTGTCTACCTGCGTGTTACGCCACTGAGTAGACACATGTAGACGCGCTCGTTCAAACCCCTGTTTTCTCCCGTCGCCCCGTACCGGAGACAGCCGTGACGCCAACCCTCTCTGCCCCGCCCGTCGCGCCACGCATTGCGATTGTCGGCAGTGGCTTTGCCGGGCTCGGCATGGCGATCCGTCTTCAGCAAATGGGCCTCACCTCGTTCACGGTCTACGAGGCGGCCGGCGACATCGGCGGCACGTGGCGCGACAACACCTATCCCGGCGCGGCCTGCGATGTGCCCTCCCATCTCTATTCGTTTTCGTTCGAGCCGAATCCGGCGTGGTCGCGCGCGTTCGGCGGCCAGCCGGAAATCCTCGCGTATCTGAAGCATTGCGCGCGCAAGTATGAGGTGGCGCGTTACGTGCGCTGTAACGCGAAAGTGGCTGCGGCGCGTTTCGATGAAGTGCGCCAACTGTGGCGCATCGAGATCATCGCGAACGGCACGCGCGAATATAGCGAAGCCGATGTGCTGATCGCCGCGAGCGGTCCGCTGTCCCGCCCGGCCATGCCGCGGCTCACAGGGCTCGAGCGCTTCGAAGGCAAACTGTTTCATTCGGCGCGCTGGGACCATACGTATGCACTCGAAGGCAAACGCGTCGCGGTGATCGGCACCGGCGCGAGCGCGATCCAGTTCGTGCCGCAAATCCAGCCGCGCGTCGCGCACCTCGATCTGTTCCAGCGCACCGCGCCGTGGATCATGCCGAAGCCCGACAAGCCGGTCGCTCCGCGTGCGCGCTGGCTGTTCCGCCATCTGCCGCTTACGCAGCGCTTCGTGCGCAGTGCGATCTACTGGCAGCTCGAATCGCGCGCGCTCGGATTCGTGGTCAACCCGAAGCTGATGACGCTGCCGATGAGGTTGAGCCGGAGCTACCTCGAACACTGCGTGAAGGACCCGGCATTGCGCGCGAAGCTCACGCCGAACTACCGGCTCGGCTGCAAGCGCGTGCTGCTGTCGAGCGACTACTATCGCGCAGTCAGCCAACCGAATGTCGACGTGGTGACGGCCGGCATCCGCGAAATCGTCGCGGACGGCATCATCACTGACGACGGCGCACATCGCCGCGCGGACGCGATCATTTGCGGCACGGGTTTCCAGGTCAACGACGTCGGCGCGCCGTTCGAGGTGACTGGAATCGACGGCGCGGACCTCGGCGCGATGTGGCTGCGCGACGGCCCCGAGGCCTACCTCGGCGTCAGCATCGCGAACTTCCCGAACTTCTTCATGCTCGTCGGCCCGAACACCTTGCTCGGTCACAACTCGATGATCTACATGATCGAGTCGCAAGTGCAATACATCGCCGACTGCCTGCGCGTTCTGCGCGAGCGCAACGCCCGCACCATGAATCTGCGGCCCGACGTGCAACGTGATTTCAACGCGCGCCTGCAGAAGGAAATGCAGCGCTCCGTGTGGGTCAGCGGCTGCCATAGCTGGTATCAGACGAAGAGCGGCAAGGTCACCGCGCTGTGGCCGGGGTTCACTTTCATCTTTCGCAAACGCACCCGGCGTGTGCGGCCGGGCGATTATCGCTTCGCGCGTTGACACCGCCGCGTTGACACCGCCGCGCGCCTCGGCCTCACCAGCGTGCCGCGCGCAGCGTCAGCGCGCGAATCCCGCCCGCCTTCACGTCTGCCCTCACCTGACCCGCGCTCGCCCGCCCAATCACGCTCACCCGCCGCCCAACAACCGCAGGAGCCCCCACAGAAACTTGCAGATCAGCACGATCAGCTCCCACAGGTAATAGAGCTGTTCCCAGCCCGAAACGCGTGCGAAAGAGTCGATCATGGATTGCCGGTAAGAAAAAGAAAGGGCTGCGAACCGCGGTTCGATACGAGCGCACATGATAACGACTGCGGGATACCCCGTATCAAGTCGGTTGAAAGCGTGCCGTAAATGCACGGATAACACGCTGCATCGACGCCGGGTGACCGCGCCGGTAGTGGCTCGCCCGCACACCCACATCCCCGCCCCACCCGCGCCATCAAGGAGACGACCATGACGCGTTTCAGTTTTCGCCGAGCGGCCCGTTCGCGCACGGTCGTCGGCGATATTGCCGCGCAAGCCGGCAAACTGGGTATCGAGATCTGCGACGTATCGGGCCACGTCGAGGAAGTCGCCGCTCGCGTGCAGCGTCAGGCGCAGGTATGCCGGGCGCTGCGCGAGTCCGCCGCGCAAACGCTCGCGGGCAATCACCGGATTGCCGCGGCCGCGCGCGAAATGAGCAACGTGTCGGCCGAAGCCGCGACCGGCGTGCAGCAGTCGCAGCAAACGCTCGAAGCATCACTCGCCGACATTCACAGGCTGGTCGAAGGCGTGACGGTGATCGAGAGCCAGATCGGCGCGCTGCGCAGCGCGTTGGCGCATGTAAGCCGCGTGTCCGAGGAAATCTCGCTGATCGCCCGCCAGACTCATCTGCTCGCGCTGAACGCCGCGATCGAAGCCGCCCGCGCCGGCGACTCCGGCAGGAGCTTCGCGGTGGTGGCCGCCGAGGTGAAGAACCTGTCGGCGAAAACGGCGCAGGCCACCGGGCAGATCGAGACGACTCTCGCGCAGATCACGCAGCAGACCGAACAGCTGATCAACGAAGGCTCGGTGAACACCGCGCGGGCGCATCGCGTGCGCGAAGGCACGCGCAAGATCGGCGACGTCGTGCATGCAACGGGCGACGCGATCGCGCATCTGAACAACGAGGCCGGCCAGATCGCGGCGCTGACCGGCGAAATCGAAACGCAGTGCGACGGGCTCGAAGCGCAGGTGCTGGAAATGGCGAGCGGCGTCGAGGACTCGAGCGAAAACTTCGTGCAGGCGAAGGACCGTCTGGGCAATCTGCTTGGCGTGTCCGAGACGCTGATCGAGCTGACCGCGGCAACCGGCGTCGAAACCGACGACACGCGCTTCATCGAAGCGGTGCAGCAGGCCGCCGCAGCCGTAAGCAAGCTGTTCGAAGCGGCGGTGGCGCGCGGCGACGTATCGCTCGAAGACCTGTTCGACCAGCACTATGTGCCGGTGGCGGGGACCAGCCCGCCGCAGTTCCTGACACGCTTCACCGCGTTCACGGACCGCGTGCTGCCCGCGATTCAGGAACCTCTGCTCGACCTCGATCCGCGTGTCGCGTTCTGCGCCGCGGTCGATGCGCGGGGTTATCTGCCGACTCACAATCTGAAGTTCTCGCTGCCGCCGCGCGACGACGTCGTGTGGAACATGGCGAACTGCCGCAACCGGCGCATGTTCGACGATCGCACCGGGATTGCGGCTGCGACGCATACAAAGAAGTTTTTACTCCAGACGTACCGCCGCGACATGGGCGGCGGCCAGTTCGTGCTGATGAAGGATGCGTCGGCGCCGGTATTCGTCGGCGGACGGCATTGGGGCAGCGTGCGGATTGGCTATAAGGTTTGAACGCGGGCGGGCGTCGCGCGCCGCACTGAACGTGCGGTCCACGCGACGCACGTCGGTTTAGACCGCCATCACAGCACGCCTGCGCTCCGCGCGCTGCATGAAGTAGTTGGCCGCCACCACGCCAACCGTCACGACCGCGATGAACAGCGTCGCGAGCGCATTCATTTCCGGGTTCAGCCCGAGCCGAACGCGCGAGAACACCACCAGCGGCAGCGTCGTCGAACCGGGACCGGACAGGAACGCGGACAGCACCAGATCGTCGATCGACAACGTGAACGACAGCAGCCAGCCGGACACCAGCGCCTGCGAAATCAGCGGCACCGTGATGAAGAAGAACACGCGCAGCGGCGTGGCGCCGAGGTCGAGCGCGGCTTCTTCGAGCGAAGGGTGCAGCTCCTTCACGCGCGATTGCACGATGATCGCGACATACGAAATGCACAGCATCACGTGCCCGATCCAGATCGTGAAAATGCCGCGCCCCGCCGGCCACCCCAACCACTTCGCCATTTCGATGAACAGCAGCAGCAACGAGATGCCCTGAATCACCTCGGGAATCACCAGCGGTGCGTTGATCATGCCGGTATACAACGTGAAGCCGCGGAACCGTCCCATGCGCGCGAGCACGAAACCGGCCCACGTACCGATGATCACCGACGCGAACGCCGTCAGCAAGCCGATCCGCAACGACAGCCAGGCCGCCGCGATCAGTTCGTCATCGCGCAGCAGCGCCGCGTACCAGCGCGTCGAAAAGCGCGTCCACACGGTGACCAGCTGCGACTCGTTGAACGAATACACCACCAGGCTCACGATCGGGATGTACAGAAACAGAAACCCGATCCCCAGGGCAATCAACTGCAAAATCCGGTTCGGCTTCATCAGCGCCTTTCCTCCATCGCCTTCGCTTGCGCGTGCTGGAACAAGGCCATCGGCACCAGCAGCAGCAACACCATCGCGCACGTCACCGCGGAGGCCATCGGCCAGTCGGCGTTGTCGAAGAACTCATTCCACATCACGCGGCCGATCATCAGCGTGTTCGCGCCACCCAGCAGTTCAGGAATCACGTATTCGCCCACTGCCGGGATGAACACCAGCAGACAACCGGCGATGATGCCGTTCTTCGACAACGGCAACGTGATCTGCCAGAATGCCTTCCACGGCTTCGCGCCGAGGTCGTACGCGGCTTCGAGCAGGGTCAGGTCCATCTTCACCAGATGCGCGTACAGCGGCATCACGAGAAACGGCAGGTACGAATACACCATGCCGATATAGACCGCGGTGTTCGTGTGATACAGCTCGATCGGCGAATGGATCAGCCCGATCGACATCAGGAAGTTGTTCAGCAAGCCGTTGTTCTTCAGGATGCCGATCCATGCGTACACGCGAATCAGGAACGACGTCCAGAACGGCAGCATCACCGCCATCATCAACACGTTGCGGCTCGCCGGATTCGAACGCGCGATGTAATACGCCATCGGATAACCGATCAACAGACACAGCACGGTCGAGATCGCGGCGACCACCACCGAATTCACATAGGTCGCGAAATAGAGGCTGTCGGTCAGCAGAAACGCGTAATGCGACAGGTCGAGCGTGATATGAATCGCGCCTTCCGCGAAGTTGACCAGTTGCGTGTACGGCGGAATGCCGAGCTGAGAATCGGCGAAGCTGATCTTCACGACCAGCAGGAACGGCACGAGGAAAAACAGCAGCAGCCAGACGAACGGCCCCGCCACCACCGCGCTGCGGCCGGTGAGATTAAAGCGCCGCACCGGCCAGCTGACGAACGCATTGAGCACGCGCTTCATGACGTCAGCACCACGCCGGCCGACGCGCTCCAGCGCACGTACACTTCATCGCCCCACGTGGGCGGATCGATCTCGGTGAGCGCGAGGCTCGTCACGTTCGCGATCACCGTCTTGCCGCCGTCGAGCTTCAGGTGATACAGCGAATAGCCGCCCATGTAAGCGACATTCGTGACGACGCCCTTGCCCCAGTTGTACGCGCCTTCGGGCGGCTTGCGCGTAAGCGCGATGCGCTCGGGACGCACCGAAATGGTCACCGGCATGCCGAGCGGCCCGGTGATGCCGTGGCTCACATACAGACGGCACGGCAGGTCGGGCGTTTCGATGAACACGTAGTCGGGTTCGTCCTCGACCGTATGGCCTTCGAACAGATTGGTCGAGCCGATGAACTCCGCCGAAAAGCGGCTGTTCGGATACTCGTACACTTCATGCGGCGTGCCGAGTTGCACGATCTGGCCTTCGCTCATCACGGCGAGGCGGTCCGCCATCGTCATCGCCTCTTCCTGATCGTGCGTGACCATCATGCAGGTCACGCCGACCTTGTCGAGAATGTTGACCAGCTCTATCTGCGTGCGCTGGCGGATCTGCTTGTCGAGTGCGGACATCGGCTCGTCGAGCAGCAGCAGCTTGGGCCGCTTGACGAGCGAACGCGCCAGCGCCACGCGCTGCTGCTGCCCGCCCGACAGCTGATGCGGCTTGCGCTTCGCGAAGCGGCCCATCTGCACGAGTTCGAGCGCGGTCTGCACGCGCTCGTTCAATTCGGCCTTCCGCACGCCTTCCTGTTTCAGACCGAAGGCGACGTTGGCCTCCACCGTCATATGCGGAAACAATGCGTACGACTGGAACATCATGTTGACCGGCCGGCGATACGGCGGCAATTGCGCAAGGTCTTCGCCGCCGATCAGGATCTTGCCCGAGGTCACGGTCTCGAGCCCCGCCATCATGCGCAGCAAGGTCGACTTGCCGCAGCCCGAACTGCCGAGCAGCGCGAACAGCTCGCCCTTCTTCACCGACAGATTGACCCCTTTGACCGCCACGGTCTCGCCGAACTTCTTCACGACGTCGACGATCTGGATGAACTGGTCCGCGGCGTCCCCCGTAACGGCGTTCAGGCCCGCGGCCAGTGCGCCCGACTGGTCACTACTTATCATGATGCTGCTTCACTCCGGCGTTTGACGAACAAAGCCCCCGGTGAACACCGAGGGCTTCAGGATGATGCTTACCCGTTCTGCTGCCGCGAGTCAGCGGCCGGACTTGAACTCAGTCCACAGCCGCGTTTGCAGCCGCTGGATTTCCTGCGGCAGTGGCTTGAGCAGGAACAGGGTCTTGATGACTTCAGGCGGCGGATACACGGCCGGGTCGTTCGCCACGTCCTTGTCCACGTACTTGCGCGCTTCGAGGTTCGCGCTCGGGTAGTAGACGGAGTTGGTGATCGCGGCATGCACCTGCGGCGTTTCGATGTAGTTGATCCACTCGAGCGCGGCTTCCTTATGCTTCGCATCCTTCGGGATCGCCATCACGTCGAACCAGACCGGCGCGCCGCCCTTCGGAATGAAGTACTCGATCTTGTACGGCTTCTTCGCTTCGGCCGTGCGATGCTTGGCGATCACGACGTCGCCCGACCAGCCGTACGCGAAGCACACGTCGCCGCCGACCAGGTCGTTGATGTAGCCCGACGAGTTGAACTGCGTGATGTATGGGCGGATCTTCTTCATCATCTCGAGCGCGGCGCGGTAGTCGGCCGGGTTCGTACTCATCGGATCCTTGCCGATGTAATGCAGCGCCGCGGCGAACATCTGGTCCGGCGCGTCGAGCACGGACACGCCGCAGGCCTTCAGCTTCGAAATGTTTTCCGGCTTGAACAGGATGTCCCAGCTGTCGAGCGGCGTGTTCTTGCCGAGAATCTGCTGGACTTTGGTGACGTTGTACGCGAGACCGGTCGTGCCGTACGCCCAGGGCACCGTGTACTTGTTGCCCGGATCGGCGCCGGCCACGAGCGCCATCAGCGACGGGTCGAGGTACTTCAGGTTCGGCAGCTTCGACTTGTCGAGCGGCTCGAAGATGCCCGCGGCGATCTGCTTGCCGGCGTAGTTGCTGGTCGGCACGACGATGTCGTAGCCGGAATTGCCGGTGAGGAGCTTGGCTTGCAGCGTGTCGTCGCTGTCGTAGTTGTCGTATTTGACCTGGACGCCGGACTGCTTGGTGAAGTTCGGAATGGTGTCTTTGGCGATGTAATCGGACCAGTTATACACGTTCAGTTGCGTATCTTTCGCTGCGGCCGTCAACCATGGCATCGCGCACAGCATCAGCGCGGCCACTTGCCCCACTACCCGTCTTTTCATCCTGTTCTCCGATCCTGACCGGCTCGCGCCGACCGTCGTCACTCAGACCGCGCCATCGCGCGCGGCTCCCCTGAAAAACCCGAAAACTACCATCAATTATTGCGCGCTCCAAAAAAAACGCCCGACTGTCGCGCAAACGGTACAGCTCAAGCCGCACCATTGGAAAATGCGCGCAATTTTAGCGGGTTATCGGCGCGTGTCTACCCGAAAAAAACGCGAGCGGCACTCGTGTTGTTATCTCGTTGTCAAGTTGGGGGGCTTGGGTGGTTGGTGGCGTGCTCGTACATGTGCTTGTGCTTGCCTACGGATTGCGGCCGATGTCTCCATGCAAGACCCGACGGCATTGCTCCCACCCTCGCCTGAGACGGGCATGAGCCGCCAGCCGTTCGACGGTGCACAATAGCCGTCAGGAGACTGACTGCCGCCACGCCGCCTATTGTGGCGCCGCACCGGCTCCGGGCCGCCCGCGCCGCGCACCAGCGCACGCTGGGCACATGGCTTGCGAGAGGATGTGGTCTCGAACCTCAGGCATAGATGAACACCAACCCGTTCGCGCTGCGACCCAACCGCCGCCGGCGTCTGCCGGACGGCGGGCCGACGCGTCCTGCGCACTGGTTTTCGTTCGTCGGCGCGGGCGCGTTGATCGCGGTCGGCTATATCGACCCCGGCAACTGGGCGACCGCGCTCGGCGCCGGCGCGGGCTACGGCTACCGCCTGCTCGGCATGGTGCTGCTGTCGAGCCTGATGGCGATGCTGCTGCAATGGCTGTCGTCGCGCCTGGGCGTCGTGACCGGGCGCGATCTCGCGCAAATCTGCCGCGAGCGTACCGGCCGGCGCGGCACCCTGTTCCTGTGGCTGACCAGCGAAGTCGCGATCATCGCGTGCGACGTCGCCGAGGTGGTGGGCAGCGCCGTCGCGCTGCAATTGCTGCTCGGGGTGTCGCTGACAGTCGGCGTGCTGATGTCGGCGGTCTGCACGTTCGCCCTGCTCGCGCTCCAGCAGAAAGGCGGCCGCAAGCTCGAAGCGGTGATCGCGGCGCTGATCGGCTTCGTCGGCCTGTGCTTCGTGGTTCAGCTGGCGCTCGCGCGGCCCGACTGGCACGCCGCGCTGGCCGGCACCGCGCCGAGCGTCGAGTTGCTGCGCAACGCGGGCATGCTGTGGCTGGCGGCGGGCATAGTCGGCGCGACGGTGATGCCGCACAACCTCTATCTGCACTCGGCGCTCGTCAAGCATCACGCGCCCGAAGGCAGCGACGCGCAGATCAAGGCCGCGTTGCAGGTGGTCAACATCGATACCTTCGCATCGCTTTCGTTTGCCTTCGTGATCAACGCCGCGCTGCTGATCGTGGCCGCCGCGGTGTTCTACGCAAGCGGCCATCGCGACGTGACCGATCTCGCCGACGCCCACCGCCTGATCGCACCGCTCGTCGGCACACGCTGGGCCAGCATCCTGTTCGCGGCGGCGCTGCTGGCGTGCGGGCTGAGTGCGACGGTCACCGGCACGCTGGCCGGTCAGGCGGTGATGGAAGGCTTCCTGCAGATCCGGCTGCCGCGCTGGAAGCGTGCGCTGCTCACGCGCGCGCTGGCGATCGGGCCGGCGCTGTTCGCGGTCGCGCTATTCGGCCAGCATGGCTCCAACCAGTTGCTGGTGGCGAGCCAGGTGGTGTTGAGCCTGCAATTGCCGCTCGCGGTCGTGCCGTTGATCCGCTCCACGTCGAACGCCGACCTGATGCACGGCTGGCGCGTGCGCGGCGTGCCGCTCGCGGTGGCGTGGCTGTGCGCTGGGTTCATCGTGGTGCTGAATGGGGCGTTGCTGTGGCAACTGGCGTTCGGCGTGTAGTGTTTGGCGCGTGGCTCGACCTTGCCGGCGCGTGGCCGTCTATGGAAGATCCGCCGCTTGCCGCTGACCGCGCACGAACAACGCACACTCGAATCTCGGCCCTGCTGCTCGCCTCCGCGCACCGTGCGCGCATCGGTTAACATAGCGGGACTTCGCTTCTCCGCTCCAAGGTTTCCGATGGCATCGAATCTCCACGATCTTCCCGACAGTCCGTGCATCGGCGTGTGCTCCACGCTATTCGACGAGGTTTGCAAAGGCTGCGGCCGCACCGCCGCCGAAGTGTCCAACTGGGTGTTCCTGAGCGACGAGGAAAAGCGCGCCGTGTGGCTGCGCATCGAGCGGGAAGGCACGGCCATGCGCTTTCAGAACGACAGGCTGTAGTCTTTCGCGCAGCGCCCCTATCGATGGATACGGGCGCTGCGCCTCAAAACGGCAAGCGACAAAAACCGCCGAGGGTGCAGCTGAAACTGAGCTGCCCCCCGGCGTTTTGCATGGCGAGCGCGGCTCGCGCCGCGCGCCAATCAGAACCGCATCCCCACGCCCAGACCGACGACCACCGGATCAATGCTCAGCCGGCCGAGCGGCTGGTCGCCGAGCGACGCATCCGTGTGCATCCAGATTTTCTTGATGTCCGCATTGACGAACAGCGACCTGGTGACCTGCACGTCCAGACCGGCCTGCAACGCGGGGCCGAAGCTGTCATTGCTGATGGAGATTGGCTGACCGCCCGCGTTCAGCCCGTTGTTATAGAACAGCGTGTAGTTGAGACCGGCACCGAGATACGGCCGAATGCGCCCCGCGTGGTTGAAGTGATATTGCAGCAGCAGCGTGGGCGGCAACACGTTCACGCCGCCCAGACCGCCGAGGCTCGACGTCACCTGATGGCGCGACGTGGCGAGAATCAGCTCGACGCCCAGGTCGTCGCGAATCATGTAGGTCAGATCCAGCTCAGGCACGATGGCGTTGTTGACACCCACGGTGAGCGCCGACAGCGTGTGGCTGGTGTCCACGTTCGGCACGATGCTGATCGCGCGCAGACGCACCAGCACGTCGCCTGCGTGGATGCCGCTCAGCGCGTCGTCGCCGGCGGCGTGCGCGTGCGGCGCGAGCGCCGCCGCGCATAGCAGGCTCGCTGCAACAGCGGCGGCCTGGATTTTTTTCTGAACGAGTACTTCATGTGCTTCCCCGTGTGATGAATGGTCGATTTCGCGCGGAGATTGTCGAAGTTCCCGTCAGGCAGCGCGTTGCCCCGTATCAACCCAGCGAGAACGACCATCGCCCTGCGACAGCCGGCCGCGTCGCGCCGGTCAGCAGCAGTTCGAGCAGATCGTGGACGCTGCGAATCGCGGTGCCGAACGGCAACGCTTCGCGGCCGCGAAAAAACAGGCCGTTGGCTACGTCGCCTCGCAAGGCCGCGGCGAGCCGTGTGTCGATGCAGAAGTGGCCGAACTTCTCGACCCCGTCGCGCCAGCCGCACACGCTCAGGCATTCGAGCGCGGTCGGGCACGCGTGCTTGAGCGCGCCGACCTTCTCGCGGATCTTCGCTTCATGGCGCAGATAGCGCATCAGCCACGGCGTTTTCACGGCGCGCGCGGGCAGCCCCGTCACGCTGACGAATTCGACGATGTCGTCAGGCGTCGCGTCGGCCAGCACGCGCTTGAAGTTCGGATGCGCATCGCCCTCCTCGGTGACGGCGAACGGCGTGCCGAGCTGCACGCCGTTCGCGCCCGCGTTCAGCAGCTCGCGCACGGCCGCGTGACTGTTGATGCCGCCCGCGACGATTACCGGCACGTCCCGGCGCTTCAGGCCGAGCGATGCGAACACGGTTTCGAGCTCTTCGAGGATCCGCAGGAAGTCGAAGCGCCGGTCATGCATGTCGGCGAGATTGCCGACACCGAGATGTCCACCCGCGTGCGCCGGATGTTCGATCACGACCGCGTCGGGCAAGCGGCCCTTCTTCATCCACTTCTTCAGCACGAGCGAGACGCCGCGGCTATCCGACAGGATCGGGATCAGCGCGATGTCGCGGCCTTCGGTCATGTCCGGCAGATCGAGAGGCAGGCCCGCGCCCATCACGATCGCATCGGCGCCGCTCTCGCAGGCCACGCGCACATAGTCCGCCTGCGCGCTGAGCGCCTTCATCACGTTGACGGCGATCATCCCGTGCCCTTCGCTGACGGCTCTGGCCGCGCGGATTTCGCGCTCCAGCGCGATCAGGTTGGCCTGTTCGAGCGTCGCCGTGTCGGGCGACTGGCGGCACAGCTCGACGAGGTCGCGATGATGGTGGCGCAGATCGATGCTGGCGATGGTGCCGAGCGCACCCTCACGGGCGACGCTGCCGGCCAGCCGGTGGGCTGAGATGCCTACGCCCATGCCGCCTTGCACGACCGGCAGCAGCGAGCGGCCGCGGATCATCAGCGGCGGGAAGGAGTGAGTGTTGAGCATGACCGGCCCGATGACGAATTTTCAAGCCGTTGATGATCGGCTGTCGGGCGCGGACTGCTTTGCGTCAGGTCAAGGCGGTGGAGAATGAATGGGGCGCGCACATCGTTTGGTTGATGCCGGTCATATGAAGCGGATCTTGAATGCCATGCACGTTTGGGCGGGCAATCAAAAAAGCCCGCTTCGAAGAAGCGGGCTTTGCGGTGTAGTGCGACTGCTGCGTAAGCCGGGCAGCGTGTGCGTCGAGGACGCTTATTGCACGCCCTGGCTCAACAGGAAGTCCTCATAGTTCCCGCCGAAGTCGTTCAGCGTGCCATTGGTCTTCACTTCGATAATGCGATTGGCCAGCCCGCTCACGAACTCGCGGTCGTGCGACACGAAAATCAGCGTGCCTTCGAACTTGTCGAGCGCGATCTGCAGCGACTCGATCGACTCCATGTCCATGTGGTTGGTCGGCTCGTCCATCATCAGCACGTTGTGGCGGCCCAGCATCAGCTTGCCCCAGATCATGCGGCCCTTCTCGCCACCCGAGAGCACCTTGACCGACTTGCGAATGTCGTCGGCGTTGAACAGCAGGCGGCCGAGCGTGCCACGCACCATCTGCTCGTCGTCACCTTCCTGGCGGTAGCCGTCGATCCAGTCCATCAGCGTGACGTCGTCCGGAAACTCTTCGTACGTATCTTGCGGCATGTAACCGACGTTCGCGTTCTCCGCCCACTTCACGGTGCCGTGATCGAGCGTGAGCTTGCCAAGCAGCGAGCGCAGCAGCGTGGTCTTGCCCGCGCCGTTCTCGCCGATGATCGCGATCCGCTCGCCCGGCTGCACGCTGACGCTGAAGTCGTTGAAGATGGTGCGCTCGTACTTCTTCGAGATCTTCTCGGCCACCACCGCGATGTTGTGCAGCTTCTTCTCGTACTCGAAGCGGATGAACGGGTTTTGCCGCGACGACGGCTTGAATTCCTCGATCTTGATCTTGTCGATCATCTTCAGACGGCTGGTGGCCTGACGCGCCTTCGACTTGTTCGCCGAGAAGCGGCGCACGAAGTCCTGCAGGTCGGCGACACGCTCCTTCGCCTTCGCGTTGGCGTTCTGCTGACGCTCGCGCGCCTGCGTGCTGGCGAGCATGTAGTCGTCGTAGTTGCCCGGATAGACCTTCAGCGTGCCGTAGTCCATGTCGGCCATGTGCGTGCAGACCTGGTTCAGGAAGTGCCGGTCGTGCGAGATGATGATCATCGTCGAGTTGTACTGGTTGAGCACGTCTTCCAGCCAACGGATCGAGTTGATGTCCAGGTTGTTGGTCGGCTCGTCCAGCAGCAGCACGTCCGGCTTCGAGAACAGCGCCTGCGCGAGCAGCACGCGCAGCTTCCAGCCCGGCGCCACGTTGCTCATCGGGCCATTGTGGTCCTCGATCGCGATGCCGATGCCGAGCAGCAGCTCGCCCGCGCGCGCTTCGGCGGTATAGCCGTCGAACTCGGCGAACTTCGCTTCGAGTTCGGCGGCATGCATGTAGTCGTCGTCGGTGGCGTCGGGGTTCGCGTAGATCGCGTCGCGCTCGGTCATCGCGGCCCACATTTCGGTGTGGCCCATCATCACGACGTCGAGCACGCGCACGTCTTCGTATGCGAACTGATCCTGGCGCAGCTTACCGAGGCGCACGTTCGGCTCGAGCATTACGTTGCCCGAGCTCGGCTCGAGGTCGCTGCCCAGAATTTTCATGAAGGTGGATTTGCCGCAGCCGTTCGCACCGATCAGGCCGTAGCGGTTCCCTTCCCCGAATTTGACCGAAATGTTCTCGAAGAGGGGCTTCGGCCCGAATTG
Organism: Paraburkholderia sp. RL18-085-BIA-A; assembly: GCF_046027075.1. Taxonomy (NCBI): domain Bacteria; kingdom Pseudomonadati; phylum Pseudomonadota; class Betaproteobacteria; order Burkholderiales; family Burkholderiaceae; genus Paraburkholderia; species Paraburkholderia sp. RL18-085-BIA-A. Next base: position 34,938 of record NZ_JARESU010000027.1, read on the forward strand.
CATGGTGATATTGGCGGTAGACAGCACGGCGCGTCCCTTTGAATGTGATATCGGCGAAAAACCGAATATTTTAGCAGGTTATCTCGATTTCAACCCGCACGCACCTTGCGCTACCCGCCAGCGGCACCACGCGGCGTCTGCAGAACGTCGATGAAGGCCGACAGGTCGGCCTCGGCGAGCCCCATCGCCGCGCCCAGGCGCAGCAGTTGCTGGACCGTCGACGACAGCGGCATCGGCGTGCCGGTCTCGTACGCGGCGGCCGCGACCGTGTCGACGTCCTTCTGGAAGGTGCGCAACGCGCCGATCGGCGCGAGGCCGCTCTGGGTCATGCGCGGCACGAAGGTCTGCAGCAGCACCGAGTCGGCCCAGCCGCCGGCGAGACCCTCGGTGAGTTTCGCGGCGTCGAGGCCGCTGCGCTGCGCGAGGCTCACCGCCTCGGCAATCGCCGCCACCGTCGCGGTGACGATGGTCTGGTTGCACAGCTTCGCGGTTTGCCCCGCGCCGACCTCGCCCATATGTGTGACCCGCGATGCGTAGGCGTCGAGCAGCGGCTTGACGGCGTCGACATCGGCCGCGGCGCCGCCGGCCATCACCGCCAGCGTGCCGGCGTGCGCGCCCGCGACGCCGCCCGACACCGGCGCGTCGATCCAGCCGATGCGCGCGGCGTCGGTGCCGGTAGCGTCGCGAGCCACTGCGGGCGCGGACGGACCCCCAAATGAAGCCGCAAACGCCACCGCGCGCTGCGCGAACGCGCGCGTGGCGGCCGGCGGAATGCTGGAGTGGTCGACGATCCAGCGCAACCGACCCGACGCGGCGGAGCCTGCGCTCAAAAGCCCCGCTGCGCCGAACACCGTCTCTTCCACCGCCGCCGCATCCGCGACGCACAGCAGCACCGTGTCGCAGCGCCCGGCCAGCTCGCGCGGCGTATCGACCACGCTCGCGCCATCCGCCTCCAGCGCCTCGGCCTTGGCCCGCGTGCGGTTCCACACATGCACGGCGTGCCCCGCGCGCAGCAGATGCCTGATCATCGGTGCGCCCATCAGGCCGGGACCGCAAAAACCAATTTCCACTTTCGAACCTCGTCGGCTGTCAGATTGAGTTGCGCGGACATGATAACGGCCGCATGCCGTCACGGTCACGGCATACCGGGCACACGATGTGCGTCAGCCGTCGCGAGTGCAATGGGCAGGCGTCGCGTCGCGGGTTGCCTATACTTTCTGGACACCAACGAAGACCAAAGGAGGAAGTTCATGTCAGAGCACGTCTACAAACAGATCGAGTTGACCGGCTCGTCGACCGTGTCGAGCGACGACGCCGTCAAAACCGCGATCGCCAAAGCGTCGAAGACACTGCGTAACCTGCACTGGTTCGAGGTCACGGAAACACGGGGCCAGATCGAAGACGACAAGGTGACCTACTGGCAGGTGACGATCAAGGTCGGCTTGCGGATCGAGTGACGCACGGCGGCAGCGCTTGTCGACGCGTCAGCACGTCATTCGTGGCGAAAAAAAGCTGCGTCCGTACTGGGCGCAGCTCCTCAAAGCAGCGGTTGCTGAGGCCGCCGCCTGGTCGATCATGAGTCGTTCAGCGTTGGCTGATCGGCATCGGTTACTTCGGCAACGAACCGTCCACGCCTTCCACATACCAGTTCAGACGTTGCAGTTCCGGGTCGGTCAGGGTCTTGCCGGCCGGCACCTTCACCGCGCCGGACTGATCCTTGAGCGGGCCGGTGAACACATCCCACTTGCCGCTCGCCAGTTCATCGCGCCTGGCGGCGACCTGCTTCTGCGCGTCAGCCGAGATCGCCGACGTGTTCAGGTCTTCCAGATTGACGGCCTTCTGCGGAATGCCCCACCACACCGGGTCGTTCTTCCACTTGCCGTCGAGCACCTGCTGGATCGCCGCCGTGTAGTAGACGCCCCAATGCGCGACCACCGAGCCGAGATGCGCATCGGGACCGAATTTCTTCATGTCCGAATCCCAGCCGAACGCGTGCACGTGTTTTTCCGACGCAGTGGCGAGCGTCGCGCTCGAATCGGTGTTTTGCAGCAGCACGTCGGCGCCCTGGCCGATCAGGGTTTCAGCCGCCTGCTTTTCCTTGCCCGGATCGAACCAGCTGTTGATCCAGATGACCTTCGTGTGCACCTTCGGATTCACCGAGCGCGCGCCGAGCGTGTACGCATTGATGTTGCGGATCACTTCGGGAATCGGCACCGACGCGACGAAGCCGAGCGTGTTGGTCTTGGTCACATAGCCCGCTGCGACGCCGGCCAGATACGCGCCCTGGTACATGCGCACGTCGTAGGTGCCGAAGTTCGGCGCCTTCTTGTAGCCGGTCGCGTGCAGGAACACGGTATCCGGGAAATCCTTCGCGACCTTCAACTGGAAGTCCTGAAAGCCGAAGCTCGTGCCGATGATGATCTTGTTGCCCTTGTTCGCCAGATCGCGGAACACGCGCTCCGAGTCGGCCGATTCCGGCACGTTCTCGACACGCGTGATCTTGATCTTGTTGCCGAACTTCGCTTCCGCTTCCTTCGAGCCCTGGTCGTGCGCGAAGGTCCAGCCGGCGTCTCCCGGATTGCCGAGATAGACGAACGCGACACCCGGCGCGTCGGCGGCCTGCGCGGTTTGCGCGAGCGGCGCGGCGAGCGCGAGCGAGGCCGCGCCCCATGCGAAAGCGGTCAGCAGATTTCTTCTCTTCATGTTGGGTCCTGTGGTGTTAGCGAATGGCTGAAACGTGTGGTCGATGCCTGATCAATCGGTAGTCAATCAGCCCGCCGAGAAAAACGGCTTGCCCAGCGAGGCAGGTGCATTCAGGCGGATGGTGTTCGGATTGTGCGAGATCAGCACCAGTACGACGACCGTCGCGACGTACGGCAGCATCGCGAGGAATTGCGTTGGCACCGGCACGCCGATCGCCTGTGCGTAAAACTGCAGGCCGGTCACCGCGCCGAACAGCAGTGCGCCGATCAGCAGGCGCCCTGGCCGCCACGTCGCGAACACGACCAGCGCGAGCGCGATCCAGCCGCGGCCGGACGTGAGATTTTCCTGCCACAGATGCAGATTGACGATCGAGTAATACCCGCCCGCGAGCCCGGCCATGCCGCCGCCGAAGGCCACCGCGCCGTAGCGCACGCCGACCACCGGAAAGCCCACCGAGTGCGCGACCTGCGGCGATTCGCCGACCGAACGCAGCACCAGTCCGGCGCGCGTGCGGTACAGAAACCAGCCGATCACCGCGAACATCAGGAACGCCAGATAATCGAGCGGCGTGAGGCTGAAGAACGCCGTCCCGAGAACGGGGATCTTCGAGAGACCGGGTATGGCCCATGTGTCGATGGTCGCGCGCACTGCGGCCGACGTGTACGGCTTGCCGACATACGCGGACAGACCGATGCCGAAGATCGTCAGCGAGAGGCCGGTGGCGACCTGGTTGGCGAGCATGGTCAGCGTGAGAAACGCGAATAGCAGCGCCATTGCGAGACCGGCTGCGATCGCGGCGAGCACGCCCAGCCACGGGCTGCCGCTGATCGACGTGACCGCGTAGCCGGTCACTGCGCCCATCAGCATCATCCCTTCGACGCCGAGGTTGAGGACGCCCGATTTCTCGGTGACGAGTTCGCCCGCGCCCGCGAACATCAGCGGGATCGCGGCGGTGACGGCGCTCGAGGTGAGCGCGCTGGCTTGTTGAATGTCCATGGAGATCCGGCGGAAAATCAGTAATCGAATGTCGGTGAGACGCTCAGTGGCCGGCTCATTGACCGGGTCAATGAGCCGCGGCGGCGAGCGTTCGGCGGCGCACCCGGTAGTTCACGAACAGGTCGGCGCCCAGCAGGCAGAACAGCAGCAACCCCTGGAACACGCCGGAGAGCGCCTGCGGCAATTGCATCGAGGTCTGCACCGCTTCGCCGCCGAGATACAGCAACGCCATCAGCAGACTCGCGAGCACGATGCCGACCGGATGCAGCCGCCCGACGAACACGACGATGATCGCAGTGAAGCCGTAGCCCGGCGACCACGTCGCCTGCAACTGGCCGATCGGACCGGCGATCTCGCCCATCCCGGCGAGGCCCGCGAGGCCGCCGCTGATCAGCAGCGACGTCCAGATGGTTTTCTTGTCGGAGAAGCCCGCATAGCGCGCGGCGAGCGGCGCGAGTCCGCCGACGTTCATCCGGTAGCCCGCGAAGCTCTTACGCATGAAGAGCCACACGAGCGGAATCGCCATCAGCGTGATGAACACCGACGCATTCAGCCGCGTGCCGCGCAGCCATTTCCAGTGCCAGTCGCCGTATAGCGTCGGATAGAGCGCGTCACCGCTGAACATTTCCGAAAGCGGGAAGTTCATGCCCTGCGGATCGCGCCACGGACCGCTCACCAGATAGATCAGCAGCTGCGTGGCCACATACGTGAGCATCAGGCTGACGAGAATCTCGTTGGTGTTGAAGCGGCTCTTCAACAGCGCGGGAATCGCCGCCCACGCCATGCCGCCGAGCACGCCGGCGATCATCATGGTCGGCAGGATCCACCAGCCGGTCGCCTGATCGAAGTAGATCGCGACGCCGCTCGCGGCGATGCCGCCGAGCAGCATCTGCCCTTCGGCGCCGATGTTCCAGACGTTGGCGCGATAGCCGATCGCGAGGCCGAGGCCGATCAGGCACAACGGCGACGCCTTCAGCAGCAGTTCGGACCAGCCGTTCACGCTGGACAGCGGTTCGATGAAAAACGCGTGCATCGCCTGCAGCGGATCGCGGCCCACGAGGCTGAAGATCAGAAAGCCGATCGCGAGCGTGAGCAGCGCGGCGATCAGCGGCACGGCGAACTGCATCGTGCGCGAGGGCGTCGCGCGTGCTTCGAGTCGATAGGGAAGAATCATGGGGAGCGTGTGATTTATGGGGTTCTGGTTCTAATGATCGAGCCTCGCGCGATTCACGCGTGCGCCGGCTGTTCCGCCGACGGCGCCGCGCCCTCGCGGCCACCGAACAGGCCCGCCATCCAGCGGCCGATTTCCTCGGCATTGGTCGCGCCCGTCGCGCGCACCGGCGAGAGCCGGCCGCCGGCGAGCACCGCGATGCGATCGCAGATGTCGAACAGCTCTTCCAGTTCCTCCGAGATCACCAGAATCGCGACGCCGCGCGCCGCCAGATCGAGCAGCTGCTGGCGGATGAACGCCGCCGCGCCGACGTCGACGCCCCACGTGGGTTGCGCGACCACCAGCACCTTGGGCGCCTGCAGAATCTCGCGGCCCATGATGTATTTCTGCAGATTGCCGCCGGACAGACTCTGCGCGAGCGCTTCCGGGCCCCCGCAACGCACGTCGAAGGCATCGATGCATCGCTTGGCGAACGCGCGCATCGCGCCCGCCTTGATCCAGCCCGAGCTCACCATCTGCTGACGGTGCGCGGTGAGCAGCGCGTTTTCCGACAGCGACATCGCCGGCACCGCGCCGCGACCGAGGCGCTCCTCGGGCACGAAGCCGAAGCCGAGTGCGCGCCGGCCGCCCGCGCCCAGGCGCCCGGCCGGCTTGCCGCAAATCGTCACCGCGTCGGCGCGCGCGCCGCGTTTTTCGCCCGACAGCGCCGACAGCAGTTCCGCCTGGCCGTTGCCCGACACCCCCGCGATGCCGAAAATCTCGCCGGCATGCACGCCGAAAGACACGTCGCGCAGCGAGGTGCCGAACGGGTCGTCGCTTGCCACCGACAGCTGCTTCACGTCGAGCAGCACGGCGCCGGGATTGTGTTCGCGCCGCGTGTAATCGGGCAGCGAATGGCCGACCATCAATTGCGCGAGCGATGCATGCGTCTCGCCCTTCGGCTTCACATGACCGGTCACGCGGCCGCCGCGCATCACCGTGGCGGTGTCGCACAGCTCCTGGATTTCGTCGAGCTTGTGGCTGATGTAGAGAATGCTGCAGCCTTCGGCCGCCAGCCGGCGCAGCGTCGCGAACAGCTTGCGCACCGCTTGCGGCGTCAGCACGGAGGTCGGCTCGTCCATGATCAGGAGGCGCGGGTTCTGCAACAGGCAGCGCACGATCTCGACGCGTTGCCGCTCGCCCACCGTCAGGCTATGCACGTGACGCTGCGGATCGATGTCGAGACCGTAGTCGGCCGACACTTCGCGAATCCGTTTCGAGAGCGTCTTCAGATCGAACGGTTCGTCGAGTGCGAGCGCGATGTTTTCGCCGACCGTGAGCGTCTCGAACAGCGAAAAATGCTGGAACACCATGCCGATGCCGAGCTTGCGCGCGGCCGCCGGGCTCGCGATCTCGACCGCCTCGCCTTCCCAGCGAATCTCGCCGGCATCGGGCCGCACCGCGCCGTAGATGATCTTCATCAGCGTGCTTTTGCCGGCACCGTTTTCGCCGAGCACTGCATGGATTTCACCCGGCGCGACGATCAACGTGACGTCGTCGTTGGCTCGCACGGCCGGATACTGTTTGGCGATGCCCAGGAGCATCAGCCGGGGCGCCGCCTGTTCCGGCCTGGGCGCCGGCTGCGCGGCGGCGCCGTCGCTATAAGAAGAGTCGCTCATGTGATTCCGTAGTACGTCAGTGACTGCCGGTTACGACGCGTCCATCCACCTTCGCGGCGGATGATCCGTCACCACAACCGGATGACAATACCCAATTCGACCCGCTCAGTCGAGCCGCCAAAATTCCCGCAAACCCGCGCCACAGCGTGCTCTGCGGGTATGCCACCCTTGACGCGGTTTTTCGTTCATATTAAAAGCCATATGCCCCCACGCCCGTTCGATCAGCCAGAACATATAACTTGGAGAAGTCATGAGCCAGCAACGCGAGGCGATCGATACGTACCTACTGCGCGTCTTGCACACCTTGTTGATGGAACGCAGCGTCACCCGCGCGGCCGTCAAACTGAATCAATCGCAACCCGCGATCAGCGCGGCGCTGCGCCGTTTGCGCGACATCACCGGCGACCCGCTGCTGGTGCGCGGCAAATCGGGCATGGTGCCGACGGAATACGGCCTGCGTCTGCTCGAACCGGTGCAGAACGCGCTGCGCGAAATCGAACGCATCAAGTTCCAGCAGCACAACTTCGATCCGGCCACGTCGATCCGCTGCTACCGGATCGGCTGCCCCGACTACCTGAACGTGCTGTTCGTGCCGACGGTGGTCGAACGCTTTCGCCTGGCCGCGCCGAACGCGACGCTCGAATTTCACTCGCTGGGCCCCGCATTCGACTACGAACTCGCCCTCGAGGACGGCAAGCTCGACATCGTGGTCGGCAACTGGCCGGAGCCGCCGGAGCAGTTGCACCTGTCGAACCTGTTCGTCGATCAGATCGTCTGCCTGATGAGCAACACGCATCCGTTCGCCAAACGCGGCGGCCTCACGCTCGACCAGTATCTGAATGCGCCGCATCTCGCGCCGACTCCTTACTCGGTGGGCCAGCGCGGCGCGATCGACGTGCATCTCGCGCGCGAGCGATTAAAGCGTCACGTGGTCGTCACGTTGCCGTACTTCAATCTCGCGCCGTACGTGCTGATCAAGTCCGATCTGATCTTCACGACCACGCGCCTCTTTGCCGATTACTACGCCAAATTCCTGCCACTCACCGTGGTGCCCGCCCCGCTCGATTTTCCGCCGATGCAGTACTACCAGCTGTGGCACGAGCGCGTGCATTACTCCGATGAAGTGCGCTGGCTGCGCAGCCTGGTCGCCGAAGCGACCAAAACGCTGATCGACAAGCCTTGACGCTTTTCACCGCCGGTTGCGGGCGGCCATGCCGTGCATGACGATGGCACGGCCGCCCGCAACCCGGCTCTGTGCTCCCGCTTTTCCCTGTTACGCCGCCGCTTCGTAAAGCGTTTTCGCCAGCCGGTTGTGCTGCTCGATGACCGGTCCGAGCTCGAGCGTCGTCAACTGCCCGTCCTTCACGACCACCTTGCCGCCGATCACGCTATAACTCACTTGCGACGGCGCGCAGAAGACCAGCGCCGCGACCGGGTCGTGCAGCGCGCCGGCAAAGAGCGGTTGACGCAAATCGAACGACACGAAGTCCGCCGCCATGCCGGGCGCAAGCGCGCCGATGTCGTCGCGGTTGAGCACCTTCGCGCCGCCTAGCGTCGCGATTTCCAGGGCCTCGCGCGCGGTCATCGCATCCGGCCCGAAACCGACGCGCTGCAACAGCAGCGCCTGACGCACTTCGGCCACCATCTGCGCGCCGTCGTTCGAAGCCGAACCGTCGACGCCCAGCCCCACTGGCACGCCCGCGAGCCGCATCCGCCTGACCGGCGCGATGCCCGACGCGAGCCGCATGTTCGAACACGGACAGTGCGCGACGCCGGTGCCGGTGCGCGCGAACAGTTCGATGCCGGCGTCGTCGAGTTGCACGCAGTGCGCGTGCCACACATCGTGGCCGACCCAGCCGAGATCTTCCGCATACTCCGCCGGCGTCATGCCGAACTTCTCGCGGCTGTACGCGATGTCGTTGACGTTCTCGGCGAGGTGCGTATGCAGCGATACGCCGTACTGGCGCGCCATCACCGCCGACTCGCGCATCAGGTCGCGGCTCACCGAGAACGGCGAGCATGGCGCGACCACCACGCGCAGCATCGCGTAGCGCCCTTCGTCGTGATACGTCTCGATCAGCCGCTGGGTGTCCTTCAGGATGTCCGCTTCACGCTCGACCACCGAATCCGGCGGCAGGCCGCCGTCCTTCTGCCCCACGCTCATGCTGCCGCGCGCCGCGTGAAAGCGCATGCCGATCCGGCGCGCCGCGGCGATGCTGTCGTCGAGCCGGCTGCCGTTCGGATAGATATACAGATGGTCGCTCGAGGTCGTGCAACCCGACAGCAGCAGCTCGGCCATCGCCGTCAGCGTCGAGACTTCGATCATCTCCGGCGTGAGGTTCGCCCACACCTTGTACAGGCTGGTGAGCCAGCCGAACAACTCGGCGTTCTGCGCGGCGGGAATCGCGCGCGTAAGGCTCTGATACATGTGGTGGTGCGTGTTCACCAGACCGGGGATCACCAGGTGCCCACGCATGTCCAGCACTTCGTCGGCCGTTTGCGGCAATTGCGCCGTCGGTCCGACCGCGACGATGCGGTTGTCCTCGATATATAGACCGCCGTCGCGCAATTCGCGCCGGGCGCCGTCCATCGTGACCAGCACGTCGGCGTGCTTGACCAGCATCGTTTTCTTCTTACCCGGCTGTTGCGCCGCCTGTTCCATCGTCATTCGTTTCTCCGCTGTCATGCTTGCGTGCAAAGTCGTTCGAACGCGATGTGACGGCACGTCAACCGTGCCGTCGCGTCCCGTCGAACGCCGTTGGCCCGGTTACCCAGCGCGTTGCGCCGTCTTCGGGAGCCCCGAGGGGGCTTCCTTCGGGGCGCGTGTGCCGCCTTCGAACCGCTTCCGGCTCGTCTGCGCGGCGCACAGGTGTAACCTTCGACGGCCAAAATAAGCGTGGCAACTCGCGCCAATGCGATACCCAACTTCACGCCGCCGATATAGTGGGCCTTTTTTGGCGCCGCTACGATCGAAACGGATTCAATATTGGAACGAATCGATTCGCTGAGGCTTTCAACAGGCTGTCCGTCATGTGCCAGGTATTATCTTTCCTATCTCGCGCGCGCTGAACGGAGCAACCTTCTTACAATGGTTGCCACGGCGCTCGCTTCAATTCGCCGACGGGTATGTAGCCACTGACGTGGAGCCTCGATCCGCCGCAAACGTATCTGGATCGGGCTGCCGCCGAAACCTCGCAAACACACAAGGAAAATTGCGAATGGGAAAGCTCACTACCCATGTGCTCGACACCGCGAACGGCCGTCCCGGCGCGGGCATCAAGGTCGAACTCTTCGCGCTCGCGGGCGACACGCGCCGCGCGCTCAAAACCACCGTCACCAATGACGACGGCCGCTGCGACGAGCCGCTGCTGGAAGGCGACGCGCTCGTGGCGGGCGAATACGAACTGGTGTTCGGCGCGGGCGACTACTTCGCGTCGATCGGCACGAAGGTGCCCCAGCCGCGTTTCGTCGACCGTGTGGTGCTGCGCTTCGGCGTGGCCGATGCCGCTGCGCATTATCACGTGCCGCTGCTGGTGTCGCCGTGGTCGTACAGCACGTATCGAGGCAGCTAGGCGACGAACGCGCAGGACGCGCTCGATTGCATTGCGCGGAGGCTCGCGGCTGATGGCAAAAAACCGCAAACAGCCCCGAGCCCCCCGCGAAACGCAATCGACCGCGCGACCTGAACCGAAGCGAAGCGACCCGAACCTGAGATCCATTAAAAGAACGACGCCGTGCGAAATGAGCGCGCCGCGTCCTTGAACCCGCAGTCGGCGCGGTGATGCTGTGCCGGTTTGAGCCCCATCAACCGGGTCCGCCCAGGCGCCGTACGTCGCCACGCGTACAACGAATCAGAAGTGGAGGAGTTTCATGGAAGGCTTTATTACCGACTGGTTGAACCTGGCGATCCGCTGGTTCCATGTCATCGTCGCGATTGCGTGGATCGGCGAGTCGTTTTACTTCGTCGCGCTCGACAACAGCCTGAAACCGCCGCTCGACCCGAACCAGCGCCGGCGAGGCGTGTTCGGCGAACTGTGGCATGTGCACGGCGGCGGCTTCTACAACATGCAGAAGTACACCGTCGCGCCGCCGGAAATGCCGGATGATCTGCACTGGTCGAAATGGCCGTCGTACACCACGTGGCTGTCGGGTTTCGGCCTGTTCACCGTGCTCTATCTGTTCTCGCCATCCACGTATCTGATCGACAAGAACGTGCTCGACATGGGTCCGGTGGTCGCCGTCGCGTCGGCGCTCGGCTTTCTCGCGGCCGGCTGGATCGTGTACGACTCGCTGTGCCGCATCCTCGGCAACAAGGACAAGGTGCTCGGCATCTGCGTCGGCGTGTACGTGCTGATCGCGGCGTGGCTCGCCTGCCATATCTTCGCGGGCCGCGCGGCCTACCTGATCATGGGCGCGATGCTGGCGACGATCATGTCCGCCAACGTGTTCTTCGTGATCATTCCCGGCCAGCGCAAGATGGTCGACGCGATGCTCAAGGGCGACACGCCCAACCCGATCTACGGCAAGCGCGGCAAGCAACGCTCGGTGCACAACACGTATTTCACGTTGCCGGTGGTGTTCGCGATGCTGTCGAACCACTACGCGATGACCTACACGCATCCGTACAACTGGGCCGTGCTGCTGGTCATCATGCTGGCCGGCGCGCTGATCCGCCAGTTCTTCGTGATGCGCCACCGTGGTCAGGTGCTGTGGTATCTGCCGCTGGTCGGCATCGCGCTGATGTTCGGCGCGCTCTTCTGGACCATGCCCAAGCCGATCGTGCCGCAAGCGCAGGCCGCGAACGCGCCGTCGGTCAAGGTGGCCGACATCGCGCCGGTACTGCAACAGCGCTGCGTGGCTTGCCACTCCGCGCATCCGACGATGATGGGCAGCGCGCCGGCCGGCGTGCTGCTGGATACGCCGGACGAGATCTCGCAGAACGCGCAGCGGATCTATCAGCAGGCGGTGACGTTGAAGGCGATGCCGCTCGGCAACGTCACCCACATGACCGACGACGAACGGATGAAGATCGCCGCATGGTTCGAAGGCGGCGCGGTGAAATAAGGGTAAGTAGGCGTGCCGGCCGGACTCGAGGTCCGGCTTGCCGGCGACGCAGCAGGATGAAGCGGGCTTTTCGCGCAAGCGGCAAGCCCGTTTTTTTTCGGCCGTCCAGCGGACGTTGTCGTTGAAGACGCGCGAGGGGCGATTTGTCGCCCAAGGGCTACAAAAATCTTCTGAAATGCACAAAATGTAGCCTCTGGGACACAATATCGCCTCATCATTTTGTGTCTCATGGGCTACAATAAGACTGCAATCCGTCAAAACTGACGCCTTGGGGCTACAAATGACGAATCTCGCCGACGTATCGGACATGCTGAAAGCGCTGCGGCGCGAAAACAACCTGTCGCAGGAAGAACTGGCCCGCCGCGCCGGCGTCGCGCGCACCACCGTCGCGCGCATGGAAACACTTGCCAGAAACGACATGAGCGTGTCCGTGCTGGTGCGTCTGCTCGAAGCGGCGGGCTACGACCTCAAGTTCGTCGCACATGGACACGGGCGCACGCTCGAAGACATCCTCGCTGAACAACGCAGCCCGGAGGCGAACCCATGAGGCTCGACGTCCAGGTGCGGGGCAAGACCGTCGCCACGCTGTTTCGCGAGCGCGACGACTACGTCCTCAAATACAACGCCGACGCGCGCCCGGCCGACTTCGTCAGCCTCACCATGCCCGTGCGCGAGGAAGCCTGGCGCTGGCCGCGCGACCTGCATCCGTTCTTCCGGCAGAACCTGCCTGAGGGTTATCTGCTGAATCTGATCCGCGAGCAGTTCGGCCCGTTGCTCGACGGCACCGACCTCTCGCTGCTCGCCGTGGTCGGCGCAATGGGGATCGGCCGCGTCACCGTGACACCCGAAGGCGTCACACCGGGCACCGAACTGCAGGCGCTCGACGTAAAGGACATCCTGCACGGCGACAACACCACCGAACATTTCGCGCAGCTGGTACGCGAATATGCGCGCGCGGCCATCTCGGGCGTCGTGCCGAAATTCATCGCGCCGCAGGAAGCCGCATCCGGCGCCGCTGCGCCGACGCCGCTCGGCAAACCGACCATCCGGACAAGCCATCACATCGTCAAAGGCTCGGACGACAGCACGCCGTTTCTCGGCTTCAACGAGTTCTATTCGATGCGCGTACTCGAACGGCTCGGCGTCGCGCCGGTGGCGCGCACGCAAATGTCGGACGATGGCCGGGCGCTGATCGTCGAGCGCTTCGACGTGGATCGAGAAGGACTGCCGGCGTATGGCGTTGAAGACATGTGCGGGCTGCTGGGTTTGCCGCCGCACGAAAAATACAATTCGACCAGCGAGAAAATGCTCAACGCCGCCAGAGCGTACCTGCTCGATCGCGACCGCATGCGCGAGCAACTCCAGCGGTTCGGCTGGCATCTGCTGACGAACTACGTCGTGCGCAATGCGGACTGCCATACGAAGAACGTTGCGCTGTTTTATACGTCGGTCGACGACGTGGCGTTCACGCCCGTCTACGACATCGTCACGACGCAGGCCTATCCGCGTTTCGCGGCCAACCCGCCGGGCCTGCCGATCGACGGCCGCAAGACCTGGGCGGCCGGCAAAACGCTGGAGCGTTTTTTCAACACGCGCATGGGCATCGCGCCGCGGCAGTATGCGCAGATGGTCGAAGCGCTGTGCGATTCGGCCGTCGCGGTCGGCCATGAAATGATCGAAGCGGCGCGTAACGAAACTCAGTGGCGCACGGTTGCGAAACACATGCTGCACGCGTGGAACGACGGCATGGCGTCGTTGCGCTCACCGAAAAAAAGCCTGCAATTCAAGGGACTCAAACCGGCGATCGAAGCCGCGGGCTTTTCCGATCCCGAGCCGCCTGAACGGGCACGTGAAGTGGTTGGACGTTCACCGCTGCTCGGCAAGCGCGGCTAATAACTGAAGCACGGTCCCGCGTTGCTCTTTGAAGGTCCCCAAATACAAAAGCCCATGGCATGCACCATGGGCTTTTTGTTCGTCAACGCAAGCTTGCTACGACGAAGCCGCCAGCCTCAGACCGCGACCGCGCTCAACGCATCTTCGGTGAGCCATAGCGACTCGGCCAGATCCTGCTCATTCAGGTTGAGCCCGTCGCCGCCGCGATCGACGACGATAAAGTCGCTCACGTCCCCCAACGCGATCAGCGGATGGTGCCACACGCCCTTCGCATAGTTGACGCCCTGCCAGCCGCTCGTGACAAATGCGCGAATCTGCGACGCGTCCAGCTCGCCCGCCGGCGCCACCACGACCAGATACGGCTTGTCGTTCAGCGGCACGAACGCCTGGCTGCCGAGCGGATGACGTTCGAGCATCTTCACTTCGAACGGCAGCGTGCGCGGCTGGCCGCGAAACAGGTTCACGAGCGTGCGACCGTCTTCGTCGGTCACATCCACCTTCGCGAGATCGTGAAAGCGGATCGTCGTGCCGAGGTTGATCGGAATCTGCTTCGCGCCTTCGAGTTCGATCACGTCGCCGAACGCGGCGAACGCTTCCTTCGTCAGCGGTTCGATGGCGAGCGTTTTCATGATTCGAGCGTGCCCCACAGACGCAGACGCGACACACCGCCGTCCGGAATGATGTTAAAGCGCACATGCGTGACCGGACCGAGCGCCGCGATCTCGCTTTCGAAGTAATGCTGCTTGTCCATCTGCAGCTTCTGCTCGCCGAGCAGCACCGGCCAGAACATCGCCTGCGTGACCAGCGAGCTGTCGGTGCCCCCCGTCACATACGCGGCCTGGATGGAGCAGCGGTCAGGATAATTGCCCTTGAAGTGAGCCGTATCGACTTCGATCTTCCTGATCACGCCCGGCTGCGCCAGCGCGACGATCGCCCAGTCGTTGCCCGGCTCGCGACGGCGGCGCGTTTCCCAGCCGTCGCCCATGTTCACGCCGCGGCCCGGCATCAGGATCGTCGACGCCGCGCCGAAGTGCTGATTGTTCGCCGCGACCAGATACGCGCCGTTCTCCATCGCGGCCAGATCGAACTGCTCGGTGCGGCTCGCGCCGGCCCAGTCGACCTGCGGCTGACCGTACACACGCAGACGCGCAATGCCGCCGTCCGGATAAATGTTCACGCGCAAGTGCGTGTACGCGTTCGCGTCGTTGACTTCGACGTAGTGGTGACTATTGCCCTGCAAGGTGGTCGACGGCACGACCTCGGTCCATTGCGTCGCCTGGTTCGGCGTGCCGTCCACCACGCGCGCGGCCTCCACCGATGCCGCCGGCGGGAAGTTGCCCGTGAAGTGGCTGGTATCGAGGTCGAGCCCCTTGATTACGCCCGGACGCGCCAGCATCACGACGCACCAGTCGTAGCCGGTGGCGCGCTTGCGGCGGGTTTCCCAGCCGTCCATCCACTTGCCGTTGTCGTCGTACTTGCCGGGAATAAAGACGGCCGGCTCCGGATTCAGCATGCGTTCCTTCGGGGCGAAGAAATCGTCGCTGGCCGCGAGCGCCTGCGCGCCCAGACGCGGGTCCGCCAGGTTCACATAGCGGCGCGTGAATTCCGGTGCGTTGGGATCGAGAATCGGGAGTGCCATCTTAGTCGTCCTTGATATATGTTGGTGCTGGAAAAACGTTTCCGTGCGGGGTCGGGGACGCGTGCGTGATGCGTGCCCGATACGCGCCGGATGCCTACGCGTCGATCAGATCGTCGAGCCGGAAACGTGCGATGCGGTAGATCTGATCGAGGCTCGCGCGCAGTTCGTCGGTACGGCTGTTGTTCACTCGCGCCTCGAAGTTCGCGATGATGCCGTGGCGGTCATAGCCGCGCACCGCGAGAATGAACGGGAAGCCGAACTTCGCGCGATACGCGCTGTTCAGCGCGAGCAGCTTGTCGAACTCTTCCTGCGTGCACTGCGCGAGCCCCGCGCCACTTTGCTCGCGCGTCGATTCGGCGGTCAGCTCGCCGCGCACCGCGGCCTTGCCGGCAAGCTCCGGGTGCGCGTTGATCAATGCCAGTTGCTTATCGTCGCCCGCCGTTTCGACGATGCCCGACATCTTGCGATGCAGCTCGTCGATGCTGGCAAACGGCCGTTGCCGCGCGGCAATTTCCGCGACCCAGGGCGAGTGCTCGAAAATACCCGACAGCGCCGCGACGAACGCGTCGGCCGAAATGCTGTTGAGTTGATCCAGAGTGTATTGCATCGCCTTCATGCCGCCGCCTCGCGGTTGTCTTGTTGGTAAGGATGATGTTCGCGCCAGTGCCGCGCGATATCGACGCGCCGCGTGACCCACACGCGATCGTGCTGTTCGATATGGTCGAGAAAACGCTGCAGCGCGCGAAAACGCCCCGGACGCCCGAGGAGGCGGCAATGCATGCCGACCGACAGCATCTTCGGCGCCTGGTCGCCTTCTTCGTAGAGCACGTCGAAAGCGTCGCGCAGATAGGTGAAGAAGTGGTCCGCGGTGTTGAAGCCCTGCGGGCTCGCGAAGCGCATGTCGTTGGTGTCGAGCGTGTACGGCACGATCAGTTGCGGCACCTTCGCCCCGCCTTTGACCTCGACGTCCATCCAGAACGGCAGATCGTCGCCGTAGTAATCCGAGTCGTACAGGAAGCCGCCGTATTCGGCGACCAGACGATGCGTGTTCGGACTGTCGCGGCCGGTGTACCAGCCGAGCGGCCGCTCGCCGGTCACGCGTTCGATCGCTTCCATGCCGAGGCGCATGTGTTCGGCTTCCTGCTCCGGCGACACATCCTGATAGTGAATCCAGCGATAGCCGTGGCACGCGATCTCATGACCGAGTTCGACGAACGCGCGCGCCACTTCCGGATGCCGTTCGATCGCCATGCCGACGCCGAACACCGTGAGCGGCAGCTTGCGCTTTTCAAATTCGCGCAGGATGCGCCACACGCCCGCGCGCGAGCCGTATTCGTAGATCGACTCCATGCTCATGTGGCGAGCCGGAAAGGACGCCGCGCCGACGATCTCCGACAGAAACTGCTCCGAGCCTGGATCGCCGTGCAGCACGCAATTTTCACCGCCCTCTTCGTAGTTCAGGACGAATTGCACCGCGACCCGTGCTCGACCCGGCCAGTTGGCGTGCACCGGGTGGCGGCCGTAGCCGATCAGATCGCGTGGGTAGTTCGAATCGAGTGGCATGGTTTGACGAATGCGTGGTGACGGTACGTAAGAATCGCGTGGCGCTCATTTGCCACTCATGTGCTGCTTATGTGGCGCTCAGGTGACAAACACGTGAGCCTTGCTTGAGCCTGGGTGCCGGGTGCGCCTGAGCCCGCGCGGGCTGCAAACCCGTCAGGACCCTCGGCAAAGAGGCCCGGCCGGCACTCGCGTCGAGTTGGACCAGTGTAGCGAAAACGCCCGGGTGCGCCCATACACCCGGGCAGATAGTGCGTGTCAGACCGAATGTATGTACTGCCCCGGTTCGGCAGTGTTTACCCGCAGCCGATCGACGGTCTGCGTGCCGCCGGCGCCGTCCTGCGCGACCGCCGCAGACGCGTCGGCGCCGCCGCGCGGCGGCAGCGGATTCAGATCCGCCCCGCTCGGGCTGAACGACGCCAGCGCGCCGTCGTAGCGCTTGGCGAGCGGCCGCGCGTAATCGCCGCGCTTGGCCGTCGACAGACGCAGCGCGACCAGCGCCTCGGTCCACTTCACGGCGGCCGTCACGCCTTCGATCACCGGCGCGCCGAGCGCGTCCTCGATCTCCGCGCACAACTCGGCCATGCCCGCGCAACCGAGCACGATCGCATCCGACCCGTCCTCGGCAAGCGCGCGCCGACATTCGTCGAGAATGATGCGGCGCGCCGCCGACCCTGGCTTGTCGAGATCGAGCACGGCGACGTCGGTCGCGCGGACGTTGCGGCAAAACCGCTTCATACCGTAGCGCTCGGCGAGATGCCACGCCATCCCGCAGGTGCGCGCGAGCGTCGTCACCACTGAGAAGCCCGGCGCCAGCACACTCGCCGCATGCATCGCCGCTTCCGCGATGCCGATCACCGGGCCGCGCGCCAGTTCGCGCGCCGCGTACAAACCGGGATCGCCAAAGCAGGCGATCACGTAGCCGTCGCAGCCCTCGCGCTCGCCCGCGGCGACTTCGGCCAGTAAGCCCGGCGTGGCGAGCGCTTCGTCGTAATAGCCTTCGATCGACGGCGGCCCCATGGTCGGATTCACCGCGATCACTTCGGTGCCGGGCGCGGCGACTTCGCGAGCGCAGCGGCCCATCGCCTCGGTCATGCGCTGGGTCGTATTCGGGTTGATCAGTTTGATGCGCATAAGAACTCCTGTTGCGGCAACGGGACTCAGCGTGCGAGAGCGCGATAGAACAGCGCGCCGAGACCCGCACCGATGAACCATGAGAAATTCGCCATCCCGTCGAGCGCCGGCGTCATCACGCAAACCACCGCGATCAGCGCGGCCGGCAGCAACGCGGCCACGGCCCGGTAGTTGACGCCGTTGCGATACCAGTACGAGCCGGTCGGCGCGACCGTGTACAGATCATCGAGCACGATCTTCTGGCGCTTCACGAGATAGTAGTCGACGATCAGGACCCCGTACAAAGGTCCGATGAAGCTGCCGAGCACATCGAGCGTGTAGTGGATCACGGCCGGGTTGTTGAACAGATTCCACGGCGTGATGAAAATCGACGCAACCGCCGCGAGCATCCCGCCCGCGCGCCAGCTGATCAGGCGCGGCGCCACGTTCGAGAAGTCGAATGCCGGCGACACGAAATTCGCGACGATGTTGATGCCGATCGTCGCAATCGTGAAGGTCAACGCGCCGAGGATGACTGCGGTCGGATAGTCGATGTGCCCGACGGTTTCGACCGGGTCCGTGATCAGCTCGCCGAATACCGGCAGCGTGGCCGCGGTCGTGATCACCGTCACCAGCGAGAAAGCGAGGAAGTTGACCGGCAGACCCCAGAAGTTGCCGCGCCTCACGCTGCGAAAGCTTTTGCCGTAGCGCGAAAAGTCGCCGAAATTCAGCATCGGGCCGGAGAAGTACGACACCACCAGCGAGATCGCCGTGATCATCACCGGTACCACCTGCATGCCATGATATTTGACGCCGCCCAGGTTGATGCCGATGTTGCGCCACCCCGCGCGATACACCATGTAGCCCGCCAGAATGAACATCACTACGTAGACCGCCGGACCGGCGAAGTCGATGAACTTCTTGATGGTTTCCATACCATGCCAGAACACCAGCGCCTGCAACACCCACAGCAGCATGAAGCCGGCCCAGCCGAGCGTCGACAGGCCCATGAAGCCGTGGTGATGAAGATCCGCATACGGCAACAGCGACGGTACGAACTTGAGTACCACGATCACCAGCGCGCTCGACGCCAGATAGGTCTGAATGCCGTACCACGCGACCGCGATCAGGCCGCGAATCACCGCGGGAATATTCGCGCCGAGCACGCCGAAAGTGGCGCGGCACGCCACCGGATACGGCACGCCGTTCGCCTGGCTCGGCTTGGCGATCAGGTTGCACAGCAGGTTGACGATCGTGATGCCGACCAGCAGCGCGATCAGCACCTGCCAGCTCGTCAGGCCGAGCGCGAACAGACTGCCCGCGAACACATAGCCGCCCACGCTGTGCACGTCCGACATCCAGAACGCGAAGATGTTGTAGGCGCCCCAGGTTTGATCACGCAGCGGCGCGAGGTCCGCGTTGTAGAGCCGCTCGCTGTAGCCTGCGGGCATGGACGGATCGGCCTGCGCGCCGCCGTCGGCGTAAGTGGACATCGAGGGACTGCCGGGCGCTGCACTGAACTGAGCCATGATTCCTCCTTGAGATAGGGACCGTCGATAGCGCATCGAAGGACGTTGCACCGGCCATGCCAGCCGCGCCCTCCTCGCCCGTTCGGGATCGAGGAAGCCGGCGCCATCTGCGTGGACCGTGCCGCGGGTGTCTCCGTACTGAAGTACTTGTGGTTATCGCATCGCCGGCCGCCGCGGATTCCCGGCGATGCGTTGCTGCTCGAAGTCGGTCGCGTGGCGACGGACGTGCGTACGCAAGCCGGCAGCGCTCATGCCGAGCCGCCTTGCGACGCCTGATTCGGTTCAGTTCAATTCAGTGCAGCGCGCACCGCGAGTGGGCACGCGCCGATTTGCGCTTGCCAGCGCATTTGCGCGTGTCCGCGCTTGCTGCCTGCCTCAGCCCGCTGTGGACCCGGTTTTGGATGCATCTTTCGACGCCCCGCTCAGGGTGCCGAACACTTCATGGAGATCCGCCGCGCCACGTGCGGGGCGGTCCAGCATCTTCAACTCGACGCTTTGCAGATGGCGCGACATCAGTGCCGCCGCCTCTTTCGCATCGCCGGCGTCGAGCGCGGCGAGAATGGCTTCATGGTCTTCGAACGAGCAAGGGCTGCGTCCGAGCGATTCGTACAACGCAGAGATCAGCGTCGAGCGGGCAACCAGTCCGCTCAGGCAATCGCACAGCACGGTGTTGCCGGCGAGCCCGGCCAACTCGGTGTGAAACTCGCCAGACAGACGGATCCACGCCGGAAAATCACGTGTTTCGAACGCCTTGCGCTCACGCCCGATCATGCTGCCGATGCTCTTCAAACGCCGCATGCCGTGACCACTGCAAATCTTTTCGACCACCGCGAGTTCGATGATGCGGCGCATTTCGAACACCTCGTGCACTTCCTGCAGCGACGGACTCGCGACGAACGCACCGCGATTCGGTTCGAGATCGACGAGGTGGTCGGTCGCCAGTTGCGCGAGCGCCTGGCGGATCGGGCCGCGCTTCACGCCGAATACTTCGCACAACTGCGCTTCGGTCAGCTTGGCGCCGGGTGCGAGCCGGTGCTCGAGGATTGCGGCGCGGATGCGCTCGGCAATCGCTTCGGGCTTCGAACTGTTCGCGGCGGCTGGATCGGTGTCGGACATGATTGGCGTCTCGGTATGTTGGTCATCATAGGACGGACATAAAGATTGTCAACAATTTTTATCTCGAATTTCGACAATCTTCAGGGAGAGGCGCGGCTGGCGGTGCGGCAGGGTGTGCCGTCGGCCTTGTGGCGCTTCAATAGCAGTTTAATTAGGTGATGCGCAAGCTGTCTATTGGAGGTTGGTTTTGTCAACAAAATGGGAGACCTTCACCGCACGTTCTGCTTGTGAGCAGTTTGAGATACTTGACCGTTAGTTGCGTTTTCAGAAGGTGAAGAAAGCGGGCAACGCCCGCTTCGCTTCCTCTGGCCGTTCAGCAGTGTAGCCGCCAGTTCAACCCAGACACGGATAGTTGGACAAACTCAGCTTGAACCCATGCGTGTCGGCGACGAGGTGCGCGTCCGCACCCACCGGCAACGTCAGCATGTTGGGCATATGCCCGAACTGCAAACCCGTGACGACCGGGATCCCGACCAGCGACCTCACCTGCTCGATCATCGCGGGCAGGCCGTAGCCGTTGTCGTAGTCGTAGGTCTTGCCGCCTGAAAAGTCGCCCAGCACGAGCGCCTGCTGCTGCGCGAGGATGCCTGACAGGTGCAACTGATAAATCATCCGTTCGATCCGGAACGGCTGCTCGTTGACATCCTCGACAAACAGGATGCCGCCCTGCACCGGCGGCATATACGGCGTGCCTATCAGCGACGCCACCACCGCCAGGTTACCGCCCCACAACACGCCCGACGCGTCGACTGACTGCGCCTGCGGGGTATTGCTGGCAATCGTCAGGGTCGGCTTCGTGAGCGCCGACCAGAAGTGCTGCATGGTGAATTCGCTGAGTTCCTCCGCGCCGAAATCGCTCATCAGCATCGGCCCGCCGAACGTCTTCAAGCCGGCGCGCGCCAGCAACGCCAGTTGGATCGCGGTGAAGTCGCTATGTCCGACCAGCGCGACCGGCTGATCGGTCAACCGCCTTTGCAGCCCTTCGTAGTCGAGTCCGTGCAGGATACGCACTGCGCCATAACCACCGCGCACCGCCAGCACCACGTCGGGCAACTCGCGCGACGGGTCCGCGAGCCGGTTCAGATCGGCCGCGCGCTCGCCGTCGGTGCCGGCGAAGCGTTGATAACGGCGCTTCGCCGCCGCCTCGCCGCTGACGCGATGGCCTTGCGCATGCAGACGATGCAACGCGCGATGCAGCACCTCGGGGTCATGCGGATACCCGGACGGCGCGATCAGTTCGAAGGTGCGATGAACGGTCATTGGCGAGACCTGTTGGACGGGGTTGTTTTAGAGCGGCTCGGGGGGCGCGGATTCGCCGTTTGCTGCGGCACATGCCGCCGCGCGTGCTTCACGGATGGCGCGCCGCCGCTCGGCAAAGAACGATTTGAGCGCGGCGCCGCATTCGGCTTCGAGCACACCGCCGCTCACCGTGGTGTGATGGTTCAACTGTGGATTCGCGAATGCATCGACGACGCTGCCGCACGCGCCGGTCTTCGGATCGCGCGCGCCGAACACGACACGCTCAATGCGCGCGTGCATGATCGCGCCGGCGCACATCAGACACGGCTCGAGCGTCACGTAGAGCTCGCAGCCCGGCAGGCGGTAGTTCTCGACGGCTTGCGCGGCGGCGCGCAGCGCGACCATTTCCGCATGCGCCGACGGGTCGTGAGCACTGATAGGATGATTGAAGCCTCTGGCAACGACTTCCTCGCCTCGCACGAGGACTGCGCCGACCGGCACTTCGCCGGCTGCGCGCGCTTCTTCGGCGGCGGCCTGGGCGAGCGCCATGAAGCGGCGATCGCGTTCGGAAATAATGGGGGGCTCAAGCGGATCGACTGGCGTGGGAGCGTTGACCGCGGCAGCGACAGACGCGCCGCAGGCGTGGGCCGAAGATCCGCCCGCCTCGCCGCAGGGGGATTCGAGTGCGTCAGGCGAGACCGGTGCGTTTGGCGCTGCGCCGGAGCCACTTGACGGCGCGCCTGACGCGGCACAGCGTGCTGGCGCAACATCTGGCAAATCCGGCATATCCGGCAAAACATGGATAACAGGCACAAACGGCTCACTCACTGCGAACCCGCTTCTGCCGTATTGAGACTACCGGCGCGCTCCGACAGCCGCTCGGCAATTCGCCGGCAATATTCGCGGGGCAAAACCATCGGGCCGCCACGCAGCGATTCAAGCGCCATGTCGAGCGCCAGCATGCGCGCCTGCAGACGGCAACGGGTGGCCTGGTCGCTCACGGCATTCAGCTCCGATTGCAGGTCGCGCAATGCGCGCAACTGCTCGACGGCGGGCGGCACGAAGCCCGCATTCTTCAAAATCCGGTTGGCGACGCGCACTTCTTCCGGGACCAGTGCATCGTCGTCCAGAGGCAGCGGCGCGCCCGCGCCCGGCAAGTCGTCGAATTCGCCACGCGCGGCTGCGGCGGCAATACGCTGTTCGACAAGCGCATCAAGCAATTTCATCTGCTATCCACTACGTTGCGGCCCACGCATTCTATCAGGGAGCGCACGACCGTTCCGGCTGTCCGGCCGACAAAACGCACCAATTTTCAGATACTGCGTATTTGAGGGGCGTATAGCGGTGGATTACAGTGAAAAACCGGCTGGGCGGTGCGCCACGCGAGGATCGGGCCGATAAGAGACCGTTTTCCGCGAATGACGCCGCTTGAGCTCCCCTGCTTCTCGCTACTCGAGGCCACTGACGTTATGCAATCCACCACGATCGAAGAACACACTAGCCAACCGCTTGCGATGTCCACCGCCAGTCCTCGTTCGCGCTCGGCCGCGCAGCCTGCACCGCGACCTGCGCAACCCCGGATGTACGCATTTCACGCATCTCGCCTACGCCTGCGCGCGACACTGGCAGTGCTGGCCGTGTCGGCGGCGCTCTCCGGCTGCGGCGTGTTCTGCGGCGGAGCAGGCGGAAGCGGCGGCGGATTTGCCGGCGGTTGCGGAGCCGGAATACGATTCTGAGTTCCAGTGCCCGGAAGCGAACATGGGCATGACCGCAGCCACCGGCGCGAACAGGAACATGGGCGCGGTGCGGCGTGGACGTGGGGCATTGAGTACGCAGCGAACACCAACCCCCGAGCACCATCACCAAACACCGAACCCCGCACGCTGAACGGTGAGCACCTAACACCAACGTCGATCGCCACGAATCATGCTTCGCCGACCAGCGGCCACCGCGCCAGCGCAACATGCCGCGTACGCCCAAGCAAACTGTGTATCAGCGCAAATTCGCGCACGTTCCAGCAAGCCGATTCAACCGGACGCGCAGCGGCCCAAGGCATGCCGTACGCCAACGTGACATGCGGCGTATAGGGCACAGTGTTCGAAGCCGCGCGCTCCCCAAAACCCGCGTGCTGCAACGCATGTCCCAGCGCGCCATGAAGCGCATGAAGCCCAGCGACGCCCTCGCCCCCTGTCAACACCAGCGGCCCTGGCCGCGGCTTCGACGCAAAGCTGCAGACCGCGTCAAATTCGACCGTAAAGGGCGCCATACTGATCGACGCAGCCGCCCGCATCGCGGCGTCGACTTTATCTGCAGGCAGGCCGCCTGCAAAATTCCCGAGATGCAGCAAGGTGACGTGCAGACGCCCAGCCGAGAGCGGTTTGCTGCGCACGCGCGTCTCGGCGCAGAGTTGTTGCGCGAGCTTCGAGATAGCGGCCGCCGTATTGTTATCGGGAAATACGGCGAAAAACAGACCGTCTGTCGGCGTCGGCGGCGCCTCGAGCCCGGGCAACCAGAGTTGTTCAGGCATTTCGTTCCTAACCGGGTCAAGCCGGCATATAGATGAAACTCCGTTCATGTTGCGGGCTAACGCGCGCGCCCGATCGCATCATCTGACTCGATGACGAACGGACACCGACGCATCGCCCTGCTTCTCAAGCGAATCACCAAGGATTCACAGGAATCGAGCCGCAGTTCCGGTCGCACTTCCTCTTTTTCCGCCGATTCCACCGCAACCGTCTCAGCGGACTCACGTGACTCGCCACCGGGACTCCCCCCATCTTCCGCCGCCCCCGAAACTACTTGCACTCGCGCCCGGCCCAGCACAGCACTGTACATTCATACAGTATTTACAGCAACGTGAAACTGCTCAAAAGCTCGAAGTATGGGCCGAGGCGGCAAAGTACGATGCGTCCTGCACGAGCAGTGGCGCGCCCAAACTCTGCTCGCGCGGTACCGACGGGGTTGGCGCCAGCACCGGAGCGGGCATTTGCGACAGTTTCACGCCGGACGGGCCGTGCATGTCATTGCTGAAAATACTGCTCACCCATTTCTGCTCGTACGACTGCCAGTATTGCGTCAACCGTCGTTCGAGCAATGTGCCGCATGCATGCTTCGCGCCTGACGAGCTCATCGACCTCACGCTGGACTTCTATCGGCGCAATTACATCGACAGTCTGTTGTTGGGCTCCGGCATCATTCAGTCGTCGAGCTACACTCAGAAAGGATCGGACGGGATTACGTCAGCCGAGTGCCCTTCCTGACCGTTTTTCTGCCCCTTTTGAACAAGCGTGCCTGAGTGGGGCCCAAGTTGTGCTGGCATGGGCGCGCAAGACGTCCTATTAACGCGCGAGATCACCATGTCCAAAAACGTCAGGTGGCCAGGAGTCGTCGGCGCCGTAACGCTCGTATTCATTGCGCTGACTGCGCTGTATCTACTGATCGGCGGAGGCTGGTTGCTTGCGGCCAGCGGTTCCGCGTACTACTTGATAACCGGTGCGTTGCTGCTTGGCGTAGCCTGGCTCTTGTACCGAAGGCGCGCGGCGGCGCTGATTCTGTACGCCCTCGTCCTCGTTGGCACGGCCGCATGGGCGCTGTGGGAGTCAGGACCGGACTTCTGGGCGCTCGCGCCGCGCTCCGGCGTGCTCGTCATTTTTGGTATCTGGCTGATACTTCTCGTGAGCTGGCGCCTCGAAGGCTCCCGTAGGGTCGGCGTTGCGTTCCTCGGCGGTGCGCTTGTCATATGGGCGGGCGTGCTGGTCTACGCCCGGTTCAACGACCCGCAAACCGTCAACGGGACTTTCAGTTCCGAGTCGCGCGCACCCCGTGAAAACCCCGCCGACGCAGCCGAATGGCCGGCCTACGCACGCACGCAATCGGGGACGCGCTATTCACCATTGACACAGATCACACCCGACAACGTCAAAGATCTGCAGGTCGCGTGGACGTTCCGGACTGGCGATCTGAAAGGGCCGAATGACCCTGTCGAGATAACTGACGAAGTCACGCCGATCAAAATCGGCAACCTGCTTTATCTGTGCTCGCCCCACCAGATCCTCTACGCTCTCGACGCGCAGACCGGTCGCCTGAACTGGAAATTCGATCCCAAGCTCAAGCCCGATCCGTCGTTTCAGCATGTAACTTGCCGCGGCGTATCCTACGTTGACCTTTCTGTCACCGGTTCGACGGCTGCTGGTGTTGCGTCCGGCCTGCCCGCCGCACCCGACCAGCAAGCGGCATCCACCACGTCCACGACTGCGGCCGTATGCACGCGGCGCATCTATCTGCCCGTCAACGACGGTCACCTGTATGCGCTTGATGCAGAGACTGGCGCGCGTTGCGCAACGTTTGGCCACGATGGCGACCTCGATTTGCAGCATGGTCAGCCAGTGACCACACCGGGCATGTATGAGCCGACGTCGCCGCCGATCATCACTAGCAAGGTAATCATCGTGGCAGGCGCGGTCGAGGATAACTTCTCGACGCGCGAGCCGTCCGGCGTGATCCGCGGCTTCGACGTGCGCACGGGCGAGCTGATGTGGGTTTTCGATCCTGGTGCGAACGACCCGAACCAGAATCCTCCGGCCGGCGGCCACTATACCTACACGTCGCCCAACTCGTGGGCGCCCGCAGCCTACGACGCCAAGCTCGATATCGTTTATCTGCCCATGGGTGTGACGACGCCGGACATCTGGGGTGGCTACAGAACGCCCGAGCAGGAGCGGTTTGCGAGCGGCTTGCTTGCGCTGCACGCGTCGACGGGCAAACTCGCCTGGTTCTACCAGACGGTCCATCACGACCTTTGGGACATGGATCTGCCCTCCCAACCCACGCTGGCGGATATTAATGACAAGCAGGGCAACACCGTGCCTGTCGTCTATGCGCCCACCAAGACCGGCAATCTCTTCGTGCTCGACAGACGTACGGGTGTGCCCGTCGTACCGGCGCCCGAGCGTCCCGTCCCACAGGGTGCGGCCCCCGGTGATCATGTTTCGCCCACCCAGCCATTCTCCGGGCTGACGTTCCGTCCATCGAAGAACCTGACCGATGCCGACATGTGGGGCGCGACTATGTACGATCAGCTGGTGTGCCGGATCATGTTTCACAAATTGCGCTATGAAGGCACTTTCACGCCGCCGTCGCTGCAGGGCACGCTGGTGTTTCCGGGGAACCTTGGCATGTTCGAATGGGGAGGCATCGCTGTCGACACGGATCGCCAGATCGCCATCGCCAACCCGATCGCGCTGCCGTTCGTTTCGCGGCTCATCCCGCGCGGCCCCGGCAACCCGTTGCAACCGTCCGAAGGCGCTAAGGGAACGGGAACCGAAGCGGGCATCCAGCCGCAGTACGGCGTGCCATTTGGCGTGACGCTCAACGCGTTCCTTTCGCCATTCGGGCTGCCCTGCAAGCAACCTGCGTGGGGCTACATATCAGCGATCGACCTGAGGACCAATCAGATAGTCTGGAAAAAGCGCATAGGAACGGTGCGCGACAGTTCGCCGGTTCCGTTCCCGTTCAGGATGGGCATGCCGATGCTGGGCGGCCCAATCGTCACAGCGGGCGGAGTAGCGTTCATTGGCGCGACGGCTGACAACTTTATCCGTGCGTTCGATGTGAACAACGGCGAGCAACTCTGGCAGGCGCGCCTGCCTGCCGGTGGTCAGGCCACGCCGATGAGCTATTCGATCAATGGGCGGCAGTTCGTGGTAATAGCTGCCGGTGGTCACGGCTCTTTCGGCACGAAGCTGGGTGACTATGTCATCGCATACGCGTTACCGCACTAGGGCGCCGCGTGGGACCGGGCGTGGAAGTGTTGCCCACCATTGCTCCGCTTTTGCATGGCAACCCGTTGCAAGCGCGCCCTTCGCTTCGTTGACTTCGCAGGTCTGCCAGACGAAGGTCCCCATATTCTGATGCCATGATCGGGGTTCACCGGTCGCGGCGTATTACCGACGGCTTTCGTCTTCCTGGATCGAGGCCAATCATGTCTCGGGAGCAATTCTGTCCTGACAACTTCAGCCGAGCTGTCGACGACATTCGCTGGACGGAGCCGCCTTTCGACTGCGTTCGGCGTTGAGAGCGCCGAATGGAGCCTCATTGTCCCGCGCTTTCCGAAGACGAGCGACATCTCGTTCATCTTGATCATTGCCGGAGCCCTATACAACTCCTTCAGTTCAAAGACTCCGCCGCATGTCAGTGAGTGTATTAGTTGACTTGAATTCTTTTTTAGTTGCTTATGTAACTTCTTTAGAACAGCGGCAGGCTCGCACCACCCCTGCGCCCCCGCGGCGTCGCGCGCGGGGGCAGCGTTTCACACCTGATGCTCGTTGACGTTATAACCCACTCCAAGCCCCATTTTGTAGGCCTGTTCAAGCGCGTTCGCAATATCCGCGAC
The DNA here is from genome assembly GCF_046027075.1 of Paraburkholderia sp. RL18-085-BIA-A. Taxonomy (NCBI): domain Bacteria; kingdom Pseudomonadati; phylum Pseudomonadota; class Betaproteobacteria; order Burkholderiales; family Burkholderiaceae; genus Paraburkholderia; species Paraburkholderia sp. RL18-085-BIA-A. Next base: position 63,010 of record NZ_JARESU010000027.1, read on the forward strand.
CCGCATCAACCTGACATCCACCGCCTTTTGTCCGGTCTGCTCGAATGAATTGATTTCGAGGTGTTCGTCGGCTATCGCGACCAACGCTGCCCAGTAAGCCTCTTTCCTCATTTTCTCCACCATGACGACTCCTGCTTTTGAGACTAACGCAAATACGTGCTGAGAATGTCATTCGCCACAGCACGCACCCAATCCTGATCCGAGCGACAAGTCAGCTTGGACCCCTTCGTGTTCGGGTGTTCAGCCCGATTGACGGCGTGACCCATCAACACGCCAAAATCGTAAGCCCGCTCAAGAGCCTTCGCGACACTGGAAATCCGGACCAGCCGGATGTCGGTTGTGACTTTTCCCGACTCCGCGAAGGAGCGGATTCCAAGTTCCTCGTTGGCGATGGCGGCGAGCGGATCCCAGTCGCCCTTCTTCCGCGGTGTTTCAATCATCTTTGCCTCCGGGCCTCTAGCCTTATACATTACCGTTTGTAATTTTATTGATTTAAGGCGTAGGCACGCGCGACCGTCCGTCACACCTGGAGTCAGCACTCGCTTAATACGGTGGATTACTCAACCACATTGGATGACACAGCAACCATGCTGGATTGCAAAATGCGGTGCCGTCAGAACGCGGACGTGTTAGCTCTCAACAGGGCGCAGAACGAATGGCTCAACACACTCCTGATCATCGATTGCGACAGGTTCAAGAGTGGGAACGCACATTCGGGCACCACACCGTCAATCTCGTCCTTCGACGGGTTGCCGACGCGATCCGACGCGGCATCCGCGCTGGGATCTGGCGTGCGTTGAGGCGGTGACGAATTCGTCGTGCTTCTCCCCCGCGCGAAACCGGAAGACGGAATGCATGCAGAGCGGATACGCACCGCTGCTGAGAGGATGTAGCTGCACAGAGTAAAGCTGTCTACGAGCGTCGCCACCAACGCCATAAGAGAACCATTGGCATCGTTCATTGAGCGTGCTGACACAGCAATGGATGGCGCGAAGCACACCGGCCGGAATACGATCGTGCTGGCCTGGTCCGTATCTCAATTCCCCCGAAGCGCCGCTCCCGGCACAACAGATCGCCGAAAATGGAACGCGCATCCTAGCGACGGTCGCTATCGCTGCCGGGGGACCGGGTCGACGATGTCGAAACTGTCTGGCCCACCGGTGGCTCCGTCGCTGGTGGCTCCTTGAGCACGCGAAGTTCCAATGGCACGGTGGGCGCCGGCCTGCGGCGGGGCTCGCTGTTCGCGTCGTTCGCTTGTCGGCTCTCGTCCTGGGCGTCATCGTCAGGTTGCGACCAGGCGTTGGTTCCGTTCGGCGGGGCGTGAAGCCGCATATGCGGCACCGGAATCTCAATACCCGCCTCGTCCATCTTGCGTTTGAGCCGCGCGTTAAAAGCGCGTGCCACGCTCCACTGCTGCAGCGGCCGCGTCTTGATCTGCCCTTTCACAACCATCCAGTTAGCCTCAAAGCGGTCGAGCCCCCACACTTCGACCGGCGCAAGTATTTCGTTGCGCATGCGAATGTCTCCCTGCAAATCGGCGCCCACTTCCACAATCATGCGCGTGACTTCATCGAGGTCAAGGGAGAACGGCACCCGTACCTCAAATAGCGCGTTGGCGAAGTCGCGCGACAGGTTCTTCACAATCTTGATCTGCGAGAAGGGAATGGTGTGAACCGCGCCTTGTCCGTCGCGTAAGCGGACGGTGCGGATCGTCAGGTCCATGACGATGCCGGCATGACTGCCCTCAATCTCAATCCAGTCACCGACAGAGATCGTCTCCTCGACGATGATGAAGAGCCCCGTGATCAGATCGGTGACGAGCGCTTTCGCACCGAAGCCGACTGCAAGACCGATCACGCCCGCACCCGCAAGGAGAGGCGTCAGATTGACGCCCAGAGTGCCGGCGGCGACGATCGCAGCGAGGGTGACAACCGTCGTGAAAACTGCGTTGCGCACGAGCGGCAACATCGTGCGTGCGCGCACGCCGGGGTCGAGCGCCTTGTTCCGCGAACTGCTCGGGCCAAGCGCGTTGAGAATTGCGGTATCGCAAAGTATCCATATGAACCAGGCGCCGAAGACTGTCGCGATGACTGTAACCAGCGCGTGCTTGAAACTGGGTGTCATCGCACTGTGCTTGATCATCCGCGCGATCGGACCGCTCCACAGGTCCAGTTCGAATTGAATGAACGCGAGCCACATCAGAAGGACGAGCAGCGTGCTCGCGAAACGCAAGAGTCGCATCAGGTGCGGCGCGCGGCGGTGTGCGCGCGTGTCCCTCCGACGCGTCACGTGCATCAGCAGCGCCGACACGAACAGCGTGAACACCAGTAACAGCGCACTGAGAAGCGACGGCTGTAATACGTTCTCTTCCGAACCGCGCGCGTCAATGATCGCAACGACCGACGCGATCGCGATTAAAAGGATCGGGATGTGCCACAACGATGCGAGGATATCGAGCGCTTCTGTGGCGAGTTTGTGATCACGCCTTCGCCCATACGGGCGATTGCGTATCAGATGCGTGACGGGGCGCCGGTAAGCGAGTGCGAAATAACCGATCAGGACCGCCGCCGCCACGTTTGCGGATGCCGACACGAGCCCGGCGAGATTCACACCGAGCAGGCCAGTGACGCCCGGATTGGCCGTCGCGTCACCGAGCGCGCCACATGCACCGATCGCGAAAAGCGGCCAGCGGCTTCGCGCGAGCAACTGATGAACTGCGACACGCCGGTGTGCAGTGTTGAACGCCGAGAACACGATCAGGCAGATCGCCGAGAAGATCGAACCCGCAACTATGGCATAGACGATCACAAGCCCCAGCGTGCTGCCGAGCGCGTCAGGCATTCCCCGCATGACCAGCGCCACCGCCACAAATGCGACGATCCATGGCGCCGTGCGCCAAAATGCAAAGCTCAACAGTTCGAACGAAGTTGGACTCGGTTCCAGCGCGACCTCCCAGCCAAAACGCGCACTGATGCGCCGCCGCAGATAGATCAGCAAGCCAGCGCATGCCCCCCAGCCGGCAAGCGTCGCGGTCATGCCAAGCAGGACCTGACCGAACGACTCCCCGCTCCCACCTGCGAGAATGCTCCACAGTTCGTTGGCGGCCGCGCTCGAACGGGCCGCCCAGTAATGCAAGGGCGTGCGCCCCTCGCTCAGATCCGTCTCGACAGACGCAATGCCCGACGCAATCGCGCCGAGCAGATCGCTGCCGCCCTGTCCAGACGATGCCGGCGCCGCGGGCGCGACACTCCGTGTACCGTCACGAAGCCCCTTCAGATGGGCGACAAGGGCTTTGCGTTGTGCATCGCTTTCGAGCGTGCCGATCAGGCCGTCCAACGAACGCGTCAGTTCGGCCTGACTGGCCGACGACGGTGCCGATGCAGCCTGCACCGCCGAGGCCGGCGGCGCTGAAACACCGGTTGCTTTGTTGACGAGGTTTTGCAGCCCTGCGGGCAGAGGCGCGGCTGACGCCGGATTGATGCCCGCCGAAAACAGAACGAGGAAGCTGGCCATGGCCAGCCATAAGCTGACGCACCCAATGGCGCGCCACACGCCTGTATGTAAAGCAGCGCGTGTCGGCAGTCTGACGATGCCCATGGCATGGCTGGATTCACACGGCAAGAATGCGGTCATGGCGATCCCTTACGAAAGCCTTTGCGCGAGAGAATCGAAGGCGCTTCGCTTTTTGTAATGTACGCTCAACGCAAGCCCGGCTCACCCGTGACGATGTTTCGGTGCGCATCCGCAACACTGTACGACCTCTCCCAGACCCGTTGCGTGGCGCCATGGGCGGCGCCCGGGGCTAACCTGCAGCGGCCCTTTTCCTGGTAATCCCGGTAACGGACAAAGCCGCTTCTATCAGTCTGTGCATGTCGATCCGGCCCGTGCTGATGAACCGGTCACCTTCTTCAGGATGGAGGGGACGCCGTGTCCGAATCCAGCCCTCTTGCCTTCTTGATGGGAGATGCATCTGGGAGCAGAACGAAACGGAGCTTCGTGATGCGCAGGAGCATCCGATCCCGCCCATTGTCGGGCGGCGGCATGATGTGATCATTACGGCCGCGACAGCGACCGGCAAACAAAGGGCCGGCATCTTCCGTCGCCACGGTTCGTGCTGTGCCTCCGATCATCCACCGACGCCGCATCTGCCTCGCCAGGAGTCCTCTGCATTATCGGGATTGCCTTTAATGGCGCATCTTCGCGGCGAGCGGACTTTTTTTGGGTGGGTGACGCTCGCGGCACGGCATGAGCGTGTTACTGGCTGTCGCGATCGGAGACCTTGGACCAGCCCGGACCCGGGTCGAACGACTTCGTGGGCTCAGCTTTGGCTGCACTCTCGGGTCCGAGGTCCCGCTCGTAGACCTGGCCGGCATGGCTCACCATGAAAGACTTGATCCCGGTGTCTCCGTATTTGACCGGCCAGGCGATGACGGCAAACCCGCCGAAGAGTTTGCCTCGCACGACGTAATCATAGGCACCGCCTGGCGCGTGTGGCCCTTGTGACTCGAGCAGCTTGTAGTGGTACCCGTAGTAGCCGGCATTCTGCGCATTGCGCGAGCTCGCATTCACGAACGCCTCGCCGAGCGGACTCGAGTTGTCATCCGGTCCGCTCGGCCAGTACAGACCGTCGTGTTTGTCCGGCGAACTTACCATCCTCGAGGCATAGGCAAGCACACCCTCGCCGTCGTGATTGGTCTGCGCATATTCGCGTTGCGCATCGTAGATCACGAGCATTGTCTGAATGACAGCCAGTTCATCGCGGCCGATGCGCCGCAAGCGCATCACTTCGGCGCCCGCGCGCGTGTCAAAGTGCCATCCCTGGTCGGTCTTGACGAGTGGAATCGGGAACGTCCAGCCGTTGTCGCCCACGACGATGTGGGCATGCCCGGCGTCCGTCGGCTCGATCGTGTGGGACTTGGCCCACGCCGCGACAAACGTATCCCGCACCTCCGCGCCGACAGGTGGAATCAGTTCACGAAAGTCATTGCCGAAAATCGTGCGCAATGTGTCCTGGCGGTCTTTCACGACGGCGTCGCCGAAGGCGTCCATCGCCGCCTCCGGAGAGCTGAAGCTCTTTTGTGCATAAACGGACGTCGTCATCGCGACCGACAGGACGGCTGCGACGGCGAGGTTCGCGAGTGTGGGCGTCACCCACTTTCTGAAAACGCGTGCCTGGATGTCCATGGTTCCCTCTCCTTAACGCCTGCCGCCGCGTCCACCCCCACCGCCGCGCATGCCCCCGCCGGAAGACCGGCTAAAGCCTGAGCCCTGCATGCTCGATCTTCCGCGATCGTAGCTGCGCTGCGTGGCGGCACCGCCCCCTTCTATGCCCGAGAACGAGCTGTCACGCCCGCCGCCACTGTAACTACCGCGGCTGCCGCTGTTGACACGGTTCAGGCCACTGGCCCCACCGCGATTCGATGCACTCCCCCGGTTCGCACCGGCGGAGCGGTCTGCCGTCGTCGCGCGGTTCGCGGCGCTGCCCCGCTCGGCTGTGGTGGCGCGGTTGCCTGTACCCGCCCGGTCGGTTGCGCCGAACCCCGTACCCGTGTCGGTACCACGCCCCCGATACTGGGAACGCTTATCGGCACCCGGCGTCTGGCCGGCAAATTTATCGCGCGTCGCATTGTCCCGATAGGCGACGCCCTGGCGGTGGCCTGCATCATGCTGCCAGCGCCCCCCCTGTCCCTCGACTTTGCCGCGGTCAAAGTTGCGATCGACGTTCCGGGCTTTGTCAACGTTGATGTTGACGTCATTGCCGCCCCAGTTGCAGTCGCTGAAGATCGCACCGGCGGCAGCGAGACCAATGCCCCACGCGACCCCCGTGGCGAGCGCCGCACCGGGGTAGTAACCAGGGTAGTAAGCCGGGTATGGAGGCCAATAGGTCGGCGGATAGGCCGGGTAGCTCCACGCACCGTACACAACGGTGGGGTTGTAGGCTGGCACATAGATCACTTCCGGGTTCGCGGGCTCGATGCGCACGATGGTTGTCCCCCCAGCCGCCGGCGCGGGCTCGACCACGACCTTCTGCTGCTCGTTCGATTTCAGGTTGCCCGATTCCTGCGCGCGTGCCCGCAGTCGCTGCACAGCGGCAAAGACGTCTTTTTGCTGCGCAAGAAAAGCGTCGCCAAGCTTCTGTGTCCAGTCGAGCTTGTCATACATTGGCTCAAGTATTTGCGGAAACGCCACCATCGATTTCACACTGGTGTCCCACGGCTGGTTCTCGACCGCCTTCACGGCGGCATCGCCCTTCACGTTCGGATTCGCTTTCACCCAGCGCGCCGCGTACACGATCTCCAGCGGATAGGTCGACGCCATCAATACCTGAGACAACACGGAGTCCGGGTAGAGCGCGATCGGCGCGACCAGCGCCTCGATCTCCTCCGGCTTGAACGGCGCGGGGCTCTCGGGCCCGCGATCTGCATAAGCCGGAATTGTCACCAGCAGAATCAGCCACAAAAAAACGGCTTTTGCCCATCGTTCGTTCCAGTGAGTCATGGCGCCTCCCTGCGGCAGGTTGTTGACGCGGAAAACGATGCGTTTGTGACGGCCACATTACTGGTTGGCGGCCGCGCCGCTGACTTCCCTGATGGCGTCGACTCCGGAAGCAGCGAGTCCGAAGAAAATTCAATCGTGGACATTTGCTGCCCTAGCGTGATCCACCCGTCATCCGCAGGGTGTTTGCCGTGGATAAGGTACCCCAGCAACACGACAGCAACAACGACGTGGAGCCAGAACGCAGCCTGCTCGAGCCTGACGAAGTCATGTCTCATGTCGACGCTTCAACGGTAGCCCTGATGTTTTGCCGGGCCTTTGGAACTGGTCAAACGCCACGGTGTCATCTTTCTTCTCGATATGCTTGACCGACGCTTCAGGTTTCCAATCGTAGTAGCTAATGCTTACAAAACGACCATCCTGCGCGGTGCATAAGCGCTGTGGCGGCAACTCCGAGAGGGCCAGCGGCAAGCGTAGGCGATCCCCACACATAGATTGCGTCGCGCGGGCGATCGGCTCTTACCTATCGCGAAAGCCACGCTTTTCTCCGCAATCATTCACCCGCGCCCACGCGGCGCAGGCCGGTACTCCTCGTGTGCGCCGCTCCGCCGCTGCCCAACGCGCGGCGCGGGTTTGCGTCGGACGGCGCTCCCGACAGCCGCTCAGTCGGGCCAGCAGCAATCCACCATATCGACCGGTCGATGCGTGACGAACACATAAAAGATCAGAATCTGGCCTGTCATCGCACGGGCGATGTCGGGTACGCTTCCCCGCGTCGACGTGATGGCCGCGACATAATCGACGCCATTGAAGCCGATAGCCCTGATTGCTTCGTCCAGTGGCTTGCTGTGATCGGCAACGTGCGGGGCACCAAGCTTGCGAACCCACTCGACCGTTTCGGGACGGGATGCCGTGGCGACCACGGTAAGCCCGGTCAAGCGCGTCGCCAGTTGAATCGTCATGGATCCGACTCCACCGGCGCCATTCAGCACGAGCAGCGTACCGCACGGCGTTCGGGAACCGTAACGCAGCTTCATGCGGTCGAAGAGCATCTCCCACGCAGTGATAGACGTAAGCGGCAAGGCTGCCGCTTCGGCAAACGATAATATGCTGGGCTTGGGCCCAACGATCCGTTCATCGACGAGGTGAAACTCCGAGTTGGTCCCGGGCCGGTCCATCGCGCCCGCATAGAAGACCTCGTCACCGGGCTTGAAAAGGGTGACCTCGCTTCCGACTGCTTCAACATTGCCCGCCGCGTCGTAGCCCAATACCCTGCAACCCTCGCTGTCAGCGGGATTCTCCCAACGACGGCGCTTCACATCGACAGGATTCACCGACACCGCCTTCACCGCAACCAGAAGATCGCGCGGGCCAGGTTCAGGCGTGGGGAGTTCGATGTCGGTCAAGACCACGAGACCGCCCTTTACTCGATATCCAACGGCTTTCATAACGTTCTCCGATAGCACTTCCCGCGAACTAATTTGTGAACCTTAATACGCTCAAATCATTCCGTTCAATCGGTGAAGCGCATCCGCCGCAAGGACGAGGTCTGCCGCCGCCAGGTTTCCTCACAAATGTTCGAGCGATGATGTACCCGGGATCAGCAAGAGGAATTGCCCGGCGATCGAGCCCTCGACCGGGCGGTTACCAGACCTTCATTCCGCCGTCGACGACGATGTCCACGCCGGTCACGTACGAACTATCGTCGGAGGCCAGAAAAAGAGCGACGTTCGCCACTTCCTCGGGCCGTCCCAGTCGACCGAGCAGCGTCTTGCCAAGCATGTAGCCGGCCCACTCCGGATTGTTCAACTGCTCTCGCGTCTGGTTGGTTTCGATCACCCCGGGCGAAATCGAATTGGCGCGAATCCCATGGTCCCGCCCTTCCATCGCCAACTGTCGCGTCATGCCGGTAATCCCCGCCTTGGCGGTGGTATGGGCAAGCGAGCCAAGGTTCTTGAAGCTCATGAGTGCGGTCAGGGAAGCCGTGTTCACAATCACGCCGCGGCTTGCTTTCAGATGCGGCCATGCGGCCCGCGTGAGGTAGAACACCAGATCGACCTCTTCGCGACGATTGCGGTCCCATTCGTCGTCCGAGATGTCCTCGATCCAGTTGAAGTACGCCATCGCGGCGTTATTGAAAAGGACGTCGATACGGCCAAATGTCCGCACGGCGAGGTCGACGAGTGTCCCACAGTCGGCGGGTCTCGTCAGATCGCACGGATGCAGGGACACCATCGTGCCGCCGGCGGCGCGAACTGCATCGACAGTGGCTTGCGCATCGTCGGCATACAAACCGCAGCCGACCACGAGCGCACCTTCTTGCGCAAACGTCAGCGCGGCCTCGCGCCCCATGCTCCCGCCTGTTCCAGTGATGATGCACACCTTTCCCGCGAGCCTGTTCGACACGGTGGATCTCCGTTTGAGGGTAACGATGGTGCGACAGAGGAACGAGCCAGACGAGACGATCACCCACCCGCACAGGCAAGCGTTCGCCTCGACGGATCCGTCTTCCTAGCTCGCGCTCAGAGACGCAGCACGCGAGGCCGCCCGCCCCGCACGCGCGTCGAGGCTGAACGAACCGGCACCGAAGTAGGTGATCTGCAGAAGGCCGCCAGCCATCATCACGTTCTTCAGGAAGTGAATCATCTGGTTCTGGTCGGCGAAATTGTGGTGGAAGAAAGCCGCCGTGACGAGACAGAACACCGCCATCGCTAGCGATACGTAGCGGGCACGGTATCCCGACAGCAACAGCAAGCCGCCGCCCAGTTCGACGGCCACGGCGGCAATGTACGCGAGCGGCGGCACAGGCAAACCCATAGCCGCGATATAGCCGACCGTCGCGGCGTATGCGCCGAGTTTGCCCAGCCCGCTCATGACGAACGGCGCTCCGATCAAGATACGACCCAACAGTGGAAGAAACTTGTAACGATCCATGATGACCTCCTGAAATTGACTTACGTAGGTGGACTATGAAAATTACACCTGGCCGGTGTCCACCATCACCAGTTCGGAATCTTCGAGCGCGGTTATTTCAACCACCGGCACTTTCGTGATCGCGGCACCGTCCAGCCGACCCATGGGTTCGCCGTTGACTTCGATTCGTCCCGATGCCACCACCAGATAGGCACAATGCGACGGACTCAACGCCTGCCAGACGCGCTCGCCGGCCTTTAGCGTTGCGCCAAGCAGGCGCGCATTCGCGCGAATGGGAAGCGCGCCTTCATCTCTGGCGAAACCGCTCGCAAGCACCACGAAGCGCCCGGAGCGATCGCCCTTGGGAAACTGCTTCATGTCCCACCGGGGTTCGCCGCCGGCCACGCGAGGCACCAACCAGATCTGATAGAGATTGAGTGGTACGTCGCCCTTGTTGAACTCGGTGTGGCGGATACCGGTGCCCGCGCTCATCACCTGAACATCACCCGCGCGGATCGTTCCTTCGGATCCCAAAGTATCCCGATGCCCGAGAACACCCTGGCGCACATAGGTGATGATCTCCATGTCGCGGTGCCCATGCATCGGGAAACCACCGCCGACCGCAATCTCATCGTCGTTCCAGACGATCAAGGGACCCAGAGCGTCGTGTTCGGGATTGTCGTCAGCGCTGACAGCGAAATGGTGCTTCGCGCGCAGCCAGCCGAGATCGGCTCTTCCCAGTGATTCCCAACGCCGGTGTGCAAACATTTCGTTTCCTTTTTCCTGCTGCCCAAACATGGAACAGTCGCAAGATCGGCGGCCACCGATACCGTGATTCAGGCCGTGACGGAATGCTATATGCACAACGATCATGCGCATATCTCCTGAATTGCAACGCATCATTGCTCGTGGTAGAAAGATGAAACTCCATTGAAACTCACCAATGAACCAGATCACTGACCTCAACGACCTGAGGATCTTCGCGGAGGTGGTCGAGCACGGAAGCTTCACGGCTGCCGCCCGAACACTCGGCACGCAAACGTCAAAGCTCAGCCGGCGTGTTCGTGCATTGGAAGAGGAGCTTCAGGTCCGCCTGCTCAATCGCACGAGCCGGAGCCTGTCGCTGACGGAAACCGGGCGGCAGTTCCATGAGCATTGCCTCGCCGTGGTGGCGGAATCGAAGGCTGCCAAAGATATCGTCGACCAGACGCGAACAATGCCTCAGGGCACGGTACGCGTCAGTTGCCCGGTGGCATTACTGAGTTCCGGTGTCTCCGCGGTCATTTCCCGATACATAGACGACAACCCGCAAGTCCAGGTGCTGCTCGATGCAACCAACCGCCGTGTGGATGTCGTCGAGGAAGGTCTCGATTTTGCGATCCGGGTCAGGCGTCCGCCGCTCGAAAACACCGATCTCGCAGTCCGGCAACTGGGCTTGTCGATCCACATTCTGGTTGCCAGTCCGGAATTGGCGACGCGCCATCCGGCGCCCAGTTCCCTTGAATCGCTGAAAGAATGGCCAACCCTCTCGATGGCGAATAGCAGCGGACGGTTTGCGTGGAACCTGGTCGACCCCAAGGGTCAGGCGACGTCGTGGACACATCAGCCTCGATTGGCGACAGACGATCTGGCCAGCCTGAGGATCGCAGCAATGCAAGGCGTCGGCGTGGCCTTGCTGCCTCGGGAACTTGTCGGGGACGACATTCAGGCTGGCCGGCTACTGCACCTGCTGCCCGATCTGGCGACGACGCCAGGCCTCGTGCACGCGATCTTCGCCACGCGCCGAGGCATGGTTCCGGCTGTCCGACACCTGCTCGACGCACTCGTTGCGGGATTCGAAGCGTTCAATGAAAAGTGGTACAGCGCCCGTTGATGAGCCAGTGCGGGGCGTCGTGTCATTTTTTGAACTAGAGCTGGGGCCGCTGCACGATTTTGCTGCTAACCGACGTGACACCCTGCACCTTGCTGGCAGCGTCCGTTGCGATGTGTTCCTGATCCGGGGTATCAATAAAGCCGCTCAGGATCACCTCCCCCGTTTGTGCGTTCGCAAATACCGCGATATCTGTCCCCGCCAGGCCCTTCGTCTTGTTCAGCGCCTGGTGCACTTTCTTCGCAAATGAGCGGTTCGCGGCGCGGTCCGCTTTCTTCGAGCCGCCGGGTTGAGACGCTTGACCGGTTACTGTGGCGCCGCTTTGCGCAGCCCGGGCCGATGTCGATCCCTGGGCAAGAACAAGCGTTGAAAGACAACCCGCTATCGCCCACAATGCCGCTTTATATGTCGTCCTCATTGGTTCCACCCTGGTGTTTTAACGTGCTTGCACAGTAGTCACCGCAGCGCGGCTAGCTTGCGTCGTAATCAACCTGGTGACGCGCCTCTCGCATGCCAGCAAGCGCCTCACGAACCCGAAGGTGTTGCGGGTGGTTCGCATAGCCGTCGAGGGCAGCGCGTGATTCAAAATCGGCCACGAGAACAACGTCGCACGCATAGTCGACTTCACTGATATCAAGCCCCACATCGATCTCCAGCAAACCCGGAATCAAGTCTCGAAGGCTCTCGAACTCCCGTTTGACGCGTCTGGCCGTCTCGCGGCGCTCGCTCGCGGTCGTGCCTGCAACACGCCACATCACAATGTGCCTGATCATTGCTCTGTCTCACGAAGTGGATTCAAAACGAAGTCGTAGTCGACACTGCATTTCCTTGTGGGCCATTCCGCCTCTTTATATTTTCCGATCGCCAAATCTTGAATTAACGATAGGTCTGTTTTTGCGCAAGAAAAATGCACCTACGGAAAAATTGATTTCCACTTTGTGGAAGAATTGGCTCAGAAACCCGCACAGCACGCTGTTGAGCTATCCGGCATCAGCGAACCTGGGTTCTCTGCGCGGTTCGTGCAGCGAGTGCACTTTTGGGCACCGCGTTCCAGCGATTCTCCAGGTCCAGATTCCTGACGTGCTCGGTCAACGCATCGGCAAATACCCGAATCTTCGCAGGCTGGTTTCGCCGACTCTGATAGGCGAGATTGATTGTGAGCGGCGGCAATTCCCAGTCGGCCAGCAAGGGAACCAGTCGTCCCGCGACAATATCGTCGTGCACGATGTAGAGCGGCTGAACCAGAATTCCCAGCCCGGCCCGCGCCGCTGCGCAGATTACTTGTCCTTCGTTCGACTCCAGCACCGCATTGATTGCAATGCCGCGCCGCTCCCGGCCTCGCTTGAATTCGAGCAGAAAGGGATTCGCCGCGTAGCTATAAACGAGCACGCTGTGGTTTGCAATGTCGTCGGGCGTCTCCGGCACGCCATGCCTGGCGAGATACGCCGGGGACGCGGCCAGCACGCGGCGCGTGTGCGCCAACCGCCGGACGGTTATGCCCGAGTCTCCCTCGTGTTCGCGCGTGCGAATCGCGCAATCGATGCCCGCTTCGATGAAATTCGGATAACGGTTCGCCGCCGTAATCTGCACCGACAGTTCAGGATAGCGTTGCCTGAATTCCGGCAGCCACGGGGCAATATGCAAGACAGCAAACGACACCGAGCTCGTTACACGCAGTACTCCCCTCGGTCGCCGCGCCATATCACTGACAGCGGTATCGGCTTCCGCGATCTCCGCGAGGATCGACGCGCAACGCTGTTGATACTCGCGTCCTGCGTCCGTGAGCCACAATCGACGCGTAGTACGCTCGACCAGACGTGTTCCTAAACGATCCTCGAGCGCGCTCAGCATCCGGCTCGCCGCTGCATTCGACATGCCCAGGCGTTCTGCAGCTTTGGACAGACTGCCGAGTTCGGCTGTCAGCGCAAAGAACTCCATTTGCGTATAGCGGTCCATGCGATGATCTTTCCGCTCAATGGAAATTTGTTTTCACTATAGCGCATATTTCTTCTTCTGGAACCTCGCTAGAGTCCTGACATAAGCACCTTTCGACGGTGCGCTCAGCAAGCAAAATCCCGGAGACAGTAATGCGCAATATCAGCGAGGACACCATCACGCAAGCAGTGCTTGCGGCAATGTCTGGCTGCGAGAATGACAGGCTGCATACGGTCATGATCAGTCTCGTCCAACATTTGCATTCCTTCGCACGTGAAGTCAAGCTGACCGAGAGCGAGTGGACGTACGCAATCAATTTCCTTACCGAAGTCGGCCACATCACTGATGACAAACGCCAGGAGTTCATCCTTTTATCGGACACCCTCGGCCTGTCGATGCTGACCACGACGCAAAACAACAGTAAGCCTCCCACATGCACCGAGACCACAGTGCTCGGGCCGTTCTTTGTCGAAGGCGCACCCGAATATGAGAACGGCGAAGACATTTCCAATGGCGCAGCAGGCCTGCCGTGCTTTGTCAGTGGCCACGTTCGCGGCCTTCATGGGGAACCGGTGCCGGATGCGACGCTCGAAGTCTGGCAATCGGACGAAGATGGCTACTACGACGTACAGTATGCTGCCCAGCAGCAAGCCGAAGTGAAGCATCAAGGCCGCGGTCGCCTGCGCACGCTTGCTGATGGACGCTTTCACTTTCGCTCGATTCTCGCCGAGGCGTATCCAATTCCTCATGACGGCCCGGTTGGGCGGATGCTCGAAGCGCTCGGCCGGCATCCCTGGCGGCCCGCACACCTGCATTTCTGGATCAACGCGGTCGGGTATGAGCCTCTGATCACGCATATCTTCCGTAACGGGGACAAGTACCTCGACTCGGACGCCGTGTTCGGCGTGCGCTCAACCCTGGTGGCTGACTGGATTGAGCACGCGTCAGGCATGGCACCGGACGGTACGTTGATGGACACGCCGTTTTACACGCTCGACTATGAGTTCGTTCTTAATCCTGTCGGCCACGCATCGTGATCCGGCGTTTCAAACTGCCCCGCGCCTGAGAGCCTGGTCTTGACCAAGGGCCCTCGGCGAGCCCGTCAACAGCAAATCCCCTCCTTCCACGAGGTCCAGCGTGCCCCTCTCCGACTTTGTCTATAACGGTCGCGCAACGCGTGTCGTATTTGGTAATGGATCATGCGTGCATCTGGAGCGCGAACTGCTGGCGCTCGGCGCACAGCGCGCGTTGGTTCTCTGCAGTCCGGAACAGCATGCACTCGGCGCATCGGTGGCGCAGCAACTGGGAAGCCACTTAGCGGGTCTTTTCGATCGCGCCGCCATGCACGTGCCACTCGAACTGGCTGTCGAAGCACGAACGGTCGCGGTCTCGCTGGGCGCCGATTGCATCATCGCTGCCGGTGGCGGGTCAGCAATCGGGCTTGCCAAAGCGATCGCGCTCGAGTCGGGCCTGCCCATTCTCGCCGTGCCCACCACTTATGCCGGCAGCGAAATGACACCGATATACGGGCTGACGGACGCAGGCCTGAAGCGGACTGGAACCGATATTCGCGTCATGCCCAATACCGTGATCTACGACCCAGACCTGACACTCACCCTGCCCGTTGGCATGTCGGTAACAAGCGGGATCAACGCTATTGCGCACGCGGCAGAAGGCTTATATTCGCGTGACGCCAATCCGCTGACGAGCCTGATGGCGGAAGAAGGCATCACAGCGCTCGCGCGCAGCCTGCCCGAGATCGTCGCCAATCCGGACGACCCGTCTGCACGCGCCGACGCCTTGTACGGTTCCTGGCTATGCGGCGCCGTTCTCGGAAGCGTCGGCATGGCCCTGCATCACAAGCTCTGCCATACGCTTGGCGGCAGCTTCGATCTGCCGCATGCCCCGACTCATACGATCGTGCTCCCGCATGCACTGGCCTACAACGCCGAGGCTGCGCCCGACGCCATGAAACGCGTTGCGAGAGCAGTGGGACATGAGAGTGCGGCACAGGGTCTATTCGAGCTCGCGCGTGCAAACGGCGCGCCCATCGCGTTGAAAAACATCGGCATGCGCGAAGACCAGCTGGACCGCGCCGCCGACCTAGCGTGCAGCAATGCGTACTGGAATCCCCGGCCGCTGGAACGTAATGCGATTCGTGCCTTGCTTCAGCGCGCATTCGAAGGGAGTGCGCCAAAGCCGTGAACCCCAAAGTATTCACATGCGCGCCGGCGCCCTGGACGCCTGTGATGTCTTAAAGACGATCTGCTCGATTGTGCGCCAGCATGCATCGACCAACGCCGGGTCGGACGCAGAGAGATTGCTCGTCGCCGAGATTTCAGGGCCAAAGCCCGATAGCGTCGACGTCAGACTGACTAACATATAGTGAAAAATAATAGGCTCGACCTTCGGCAAAGCATGCTCGTCTTGAGCGGCGCGAATTTGCGGCAGGAGCCACGCAATCAGTGGTTTGAGAATTGTATCCGCGATCCATTGCAGCCTTGAACTGTAGCCTGGCTCTTCCTGAAGCATGAAGCGATGAAACTCAGGGTACTCCACACTGAAGCGGAATAGCGCCCGATAGGCCAGTTTGACCCGTTCGACTGCACTTGCCGAATCCGAGCCCAACAGATTGGCATCGCGTTCACTGCGGACACGCTCGAATACGTATTCGGCAACCGCCTGCCACAGAATCTCCTTGGATCGGAAATGGTATGTGATGAGCGGATGCTGCACACCCATCCGGTCTGCAATTCTGCGAATGCTTGCAGCATCGAAACGCCTGGACGCGAATTCAAGCAACGCGGCGTCCAGAATTGCCGAACGGGTCTCCTGGGCCCTCTGCTGCCCAGCACGCTTCAGCTCCACCTGCTGGCGCGTCCTGACGGAATTTTTAGCGGTAGAGTTTTGTTTCATCATGACGCACCTGCTGGAGGAAACCATCGGTCCCATCTGGTGTACGCGGCATCCACTCCTTCACCGCTCTCTCCTGGTATTGCGCGTCTTACCCCTTACACGCCACGAACGCCTTGGGGTAAGACGCGGCCGACAGTGCCTATTTTGCGAGTACGGTCTGCAGGACGCGGCGAAGTTCGGCAGCCGGATCAGCCACCCGTTCAAAGCTACGCCAGGCCACGTGGTGGTCCGGGCGGATCAGCAGACAACCGAAGTCGCTGATCCCCTTCACGCTCGCCCACTCGCCGGCATGATCCGCATACGACTGTCGCGGGCCAATGACGTGCACATCGATGTCGACGCCAAGTTCCTCGCCGACTTGCTGAGCCGCCTCGACCCACGCCTCGCCTCCGAGTCCGGTGAAAACAGTGAACCGTCCGTGCCCCGCGAGATCAAGCGTCGAGTGCTGCCGTCCGCGTTTGTCGAACACCCAGGCGTGCGGCAAGCGAGCACCTGGCCACGTCGTCGGCTGGTAATACAGTTCGGGATCGCGTTCGAAGGCCGGCTCAGCCTGACCGTCCGTCACAATCGCGCTGGAGCGATAGCGTTGATTCATCTCGACCCCGTGGGCGTCCAGTTCATACTTCTTGAACGCCAACGCTTCGCGAATTTCCTCTCGCTGCCTTTCCGCAGCCGCAGTCGACTGGCTGCGGGCATGCATATTAGCCTGCATGACCGACCCTTCCGTCGTCTCGTCAATACCGAGCGCGTGATAAAGGGGGGCGAATTCGGCAATCGACTGATTGGCGCGAGTGACGATCTGCTTCGCGATTGGGGCGCGCTCCGACGTATAGGTATCGAGGAGTGCTTCGCCCGCCTTCCCCTTGATCACGGCCGCGAGCTTCCAGGCGAGATTGAACGCGTCCTGAATGGAAGTGTTGGATCCCAGCCCGCCCGACGGCGGATGGCGATGAGTGGCGTCTCCCATGCAAAAAACTCGTTCGTCCTGCATGCGCGTGGCGTACATGTTGTTGACCGTCCACGTGTTCGCCCCTAGCAATTTGATCTCGAGATCCGGCTTGCCTACCAGCTGGCGCGCGATTTCGGTGGCCTTGGCCTCATCGATTACCGGAGCCGGTTCGTTGATGTCATAGCCCCAGACGATCAACCATTCGTTCCACGGCCGCACCATCCGGATCAGCCCCATTCCGATGCCGCCGACTTCCGCACCCGGCTGCATGATCGGGTAAAGCACTGCGGGGCGATGCGCGACAAGCTCCGAAAGATCGGCGCGGAACCAGATGTTCATCGAGCCGCGCACACCCATCTTCCCTTCGAAAGGCAGCCCCGCATTACTTGCCACCCTGGAATTCCCGCCGTCGGCGCCGACCAGATACTTTGACCTGACCGTGAACTCCTCTCCGCTCAATCGGTCGCGGCATACCGTGATCACGCCGTCATCCGTCTGCGTATGGCTCACATATTCCGTGCTCATGCGCGCCTCCGTCCCGCGTGAGCAAGCCGTCTTGAACAGGAGCGGCTCCATGAACGTCTGTGGCAAATCGTTCATCCTCGTGGGACTCGCCAATCGGCGCTCCCCTCGCGACGCGGGATGCAAGCCCCAACTCGGCGCCCGGCCAATCTCCTCGCCCGTCAGACTTTCGCAGAACACGGTTCCGCCCATGAGATCATCACTGGTCGCGTGCAGGTAAGCTTCCTGCTCCACTTCCGTTCCGAGATCGCGCAGGACCTCCATCGTTCTCTGGTTCGTAATATGCGCCCGCGGCGTGTTGGCCAACCAACGGTACATGTTGACGACCATGTTCTCGACACCGTATGTCGAGAGCAGCGCGGCACAGGCGGAGCCTGCAGGCCCCGTTCCCACGATGAGCACATCTGTCGTAAATTCCGCCATATCGATTCTCCTGATATCAACCTCTGCCACCCAATGAGATTCACACTTTGATTTGGATGACTAATTACATTGAAGGCCAGTGCGATGGGTTCTGTTGACCAATCCGGCTTTCACATCCCTCTCACGCTGTCTTTTTCTCGTTCAAGCTCATCGATCGAATCATCTCCTCTCGCATCACGAATTTCTGAACCTTCCCTGTAACGGTCAAAGGCATATCGTCGACGAAGCGAACATACCTGGGTATCTTGTAGTGCGCGATTTGTCCCTGGCAAAACTCCCGGATGTCCTCCTCGGTCATATACTCTCCTTGCCGAAGCACGATCCACGCACATAGCTCCTCGCCGTTCTTCTCGTCTGGCACGCCGAACACCTGCACATTCTGAATTTTAGGGTGCCTGAAGAGGTATTCTTCGATCTCGCGAGGGTAAATGTTCTCGCCGCCGCGAATCACCATGTCCTTGAGCCGGCCAACGATATTGCAATAGCCGTCGGCGTCGATGGTTGCAAGGTCTCCCGTCCGCATCCATCCATCAACGATGCTTTCACGGGTCTTTTCGTCGTCGTCCCAGTACCCCAGCATCACGGAATATCCTTTTGTGCAGAGTTCTCCAGTTGCATCAACGGGAACCGTATTGCCAAAGGTATCGACGATCTTCACCTCGAGGTGAGGTTGAATTCGCCCGACGGTGGTCGTGCGTTTATCGAGCGGGTCTGTCGTTGCGCTCTGAAACGATATCGGGCTGGTCTCCGTCATGCCATACGCAATGGTGACCTCCCGCATGTGCATCTTCGCGACCACCTGGTTCATGGTCTCTACCGGACACGGTGAACCCGCCATGATGCCCGTGCGCAAACTGCTCAGGTCGAACGTCGAGAATTCCGGATGCTCGAGTTCCGCGATGAACATCGTCGGCACCCCGTGAAGTGCCGTACAGCGTTCTTCAGCGATCGCCGCGAGGGTCGCGCCCGCATCGAACCCTTCGCCCGGGAAGACCATCTGTGCGCCGACCGATACGCACGCCAGCACGCCGAGCACCATCCCAAAGCAGTGGTAGAGCGGAACGGGGATGCAGAGCGAATCAACTTCGGAAAGATTCATCGCCATCGCAACGAAGCGCCCGTTATTGACGATGTTTCGATGCATCAGCGTGGCGCCCTTCGGGTTTCCCGTCGTGCCGCTCGTGAACTGGATATTGATTGGGTCGCGAGCAGACAGCACCACGGTCGTTGGTCCTTCGGCGCGAAGCATCGCCTCGCCCTCCAGCATCACGGCAGAAAACGGCAGTATCCCTTGTACGCCGGGGTTCCCGACAGATATCACGGTGCGAAGCTCTGGCAGGCGTGCACATTGCAGCTCGCCGGCACGCTGCGTCGCAAGTTCCGGCGCGATGTCGAGCAGCATCGAGGTGTAGTTCGATTTTCTGAATTGCTCGGCCGTCACGAGCGCTTTGCATCCCACCACGCGCAAGGCGTACTCGAGTTCGGAAACCCGGTAGGCGGGGTTGATGTTAACCAGCACTGCCCCGATACGTGCCGTGGCGAACTGCGTGAGCAGCCATTCGAATCGATTGGGCGACCAGATCCCGACGCGGTCACCCTTTGCTATGCCCAGGGACAACAGACCCGCGGCAAGCCGATCGACCCGCTCGTCAAATTCTTTCCATGTCCAGCGCACGCCCTGGTCACGCAACACCACGGCTGGCCGGTCCGGAAAACGTAGCGCCGTATCCCTCAGAAACTCGCCGATGGTGGCTTCGGTCAACGGAACATTCGCGGCACCGCGCACATAGGCAATGCCTTCGGCAGGTGCGATAAGCGCAAGGGGACCGGGTAAGGTTTGCATAAATCCATTCTCCAATGCTGCTGTGAATCCCGGTTCAGGTGTGCGCTGAACCAGGGTCATACGTCTGCTGTCACCGCCGCCGCGCTATTTGCCGTAAAACACCAGATCGCCAGGCTCCTCGTCGCGGTCGAACGCTTCGGCCGTGTTGACGAAGCCACGGGTGGCGTCTTCAGTGACGTACAAGCCCATGGTGATATCGAGCATTGCCACGTCTGCACCTGCCACACCGCCACTCGACCACGTCTTGAGCAGGGTGCGCGTCCCCGCAAACGACAGCGTCGGGCCGTCCGCGAGCCGCGTCACCAGTCTCTGGGCGACGCTTTCGAGCTGATCCGGTTCTGCCACGTACGTGGCAATCCCAAGCTCCCCGGCAAGGCTTCCTGGAATCGGTTCGCCCAGCATGGCAAAACGCGAAGCACGGCTACGCCCCACGCGCTCGGCCAGCCGCTGCAGTGCACCCGCGATGGGCAGCATGGCGGTGGTGACCTCGACGCATCGGAACACGGCGTTCGACGCGGCCACGATGAAGTCGCAGGCGAGAGCAAGCTCCAGTCCGCCACCGAATGCCAGTCCCTGCACGACCGCAACGGTCGGAACACGCAAGGCCTCGATGGCGCGATACGACGTATTGACCTCCGCGACGAATGTGCGGAACCAGTTCAGGTCCTTGCCCGGCCATTCACGAACCTCGCCGCCGAGGCTGAAATGCGGCCCTTCTGCACGAACGACGAGAACCCGGATATCGCTTTCGCTCGCCTCGTGAACCGCATCCCGGAGGCATTGGGCAAAACGCGCGTCAAGCCGGTTGTAGGGCGGATTCGCCAGCACGATATGCCCTTCCTTCCCGCGACGCTCAAAACGAATGCTTTTCATTGGCTAACCTCATGTTGTCGGTCAAATTCACCGGGCGCGCACGACGCCCTTAAAAGCCCTTTAATTCAGGATGACGAATCATTTAGAGGAATGATGGGGAGCAGCAAATGTGATGGCCGGTCAGCGTCGCGATAAATCTTGTGAGTCACCGTATTGCTGCTGCAAACGTGATACGGAATGTATTCGACGTCGGTCATCGCGCCGGTTCCGGTCGGCACGTCAAGACTGCAAATCTCGACACAGATGCGATGGCCAGCCTTGAACTGGTTGGCTGTCGCCAGCACCTGGATCTCGTACTTGACGATCTCGCCCGGAGTAACAGGCTTGATTGAATCCTTCGTCAGCTTGTAGAACGGTTCCCCAGGCGTGGAGCGATCCGCATCCAATGCCCTGTACGACGCCTTCAACCAACCGCGAGTCAGCTCGCGTTCGGGCAAAGTATCGGGAACGTTGCGTTCGCCGACGCGCGCGGTAACGACCGACACGTCCGGACCCACGTCCTTGAGCACGACGATCCAGTTCGTGTCCGGCTGGTCGATCTCTGCATAGAGCGTGAGCGAGATTGGACCGGCCACGAGGACATCGTGCGGAAGCGGATCCGTCATATAGCGCAGGCGCTCGACCTTGCTTGTTTTCTTGAGCGGCATCTGGGTGAAGACATCCGGCTCGCGCAACGCATCGCCCACTTCCGCCGCGGGTCGCGGCTCTTCCGTGGAAAGTCGCTCCCAGCCACCCAGGTAATACCTGGCCCATTGCGTCTCGGGCAAAGGCCAGTCGGTTCCCGTGCGCCATTCGTTGGCGCCCATGACCCAGTAACGGACCGGGGGCTCGTCCATGATGCCGGTGTCGACACCCTTGAGCCAGTAGTCGTACCAGCGGATGACTTCGTCGTGGTACTGGTGGAACGGGCGTTCCAGATGTGCCGGACCGGTAAAGACCAGCTTGCGCGGTTGCTTGACGTTTGCGAAATAGTGCTGGGCGCCCAGCCAATGCAGTTTGTAGGTGTATGCATAGGCGCCGGAGCCCGTATAGAACGGCACCTTGATCTTCCTGAAGAGCTCTTCGCTCCGCTCGACGGTCCCGTCTGGCTCCCAGGGGTTCGTCATGATGTGGTACATCACCCACGTACGCTGACCCTTCTGCGTCAGAATGTTGTAGAGGTTGATGTACATCTTGTAGTCGGGATTGCGCATGGCCTCGCGCCAGAGCGTTTCCTGCTCATCCGGCAGCGGTCCGGGCACATTACGCGACTCATGCACCGTGCTGAAAACGTCGAGCAGATACGGGAACGTATGCAAGACGCCGCCAGGATTGAAATCGCGAAACCCGAACATGCCACCGTAGGCGCTGCATGCGTCGTAGGGAAAGATCGCCTTGAGCGCCGGATGCCCTTGTGCGGCCGCGCGCCATTGCTCGCCTGCGAACCCCGAGATGCCGACCATTCCTACTTTCCCGTCCGACCAGGGCTGTTGCGTGATCCACTCGATCATGTCGTAGTGGTCGGTGTTTTCTTCGCCATAGTGGCCTTCGGACTTGGCCGAACCCCGCGGCTGCGCGATCACGTGCACATAGCCGTTCGCCACAAAGCGCCGGGTGTCCCCCGCTTCCACCGGCCCAAACCACAGCGGAGCGTGCGCAGGTTGCGGAGGCAACACGTCGGCAATGTCCGGACCCTGAAGATCCTTGTTATGCAAAGCGGAAGCGTAGAGCACCGGATACTTCCCGCTCCCCTCGGGTCGATAGACGTCGACAGCGAGACGAGTGCCATCCCGCATCGTTACGTAGATGTCGCGTTCTTCAATCATGTCTGCTCCAGATACATAGGTACGTTCGACTTCAACAGGCGGCCGCTGACGAATTCGAAGGCGGCACAGATATTTGGAAGCCGGACTTCGCGCCTGCCCTTCGGCGAAGTCCGACGGCAATACGATTTCTGCAAATCACTATACTTCACATACGTAAAGTATTCAAGGCGAGCAACGCCTGTGAGCAGGAGCTCGAGCACGGAATTGGCAATGCTCGTGTCGTTGCTGCTACGTCTTCCTTATGACGCGGTATTGGCAACCCGGCGCGCCGGACTATGGGTGCGCCTGGGATTCAACGTCATCAATGCACGGGGCTGTCTGGTAGCGCGCCGTCAGGCGGCGCCGGACTGATCGCTTCGAGCTGTTCGCTTTCCAGCTGGCGCTGCGCCGAGAGAATACGCGCCATCACCGCCATGCAGACGCTGGCTATCACGAGCGGTATCGACAACACCGCGCATACGAGCACAAAGGGGTAGCCCGAAATGACTATCAGGCCAATCAGCGATGAGCCAATGATTGAACCAATCCGCCCAACTGCAACTGTCCATCCTGCACCGGATGCACGAAGCGCCGTTGGATAGAAGATGCCGGGAATAGTGTTAATGCAGGTTAGCGGGCCGCCGGTAGCCAATCCGGCTAGGAAGATGATTCCCGCGAGCCATGATGTCGCTTCGGACAGGCCTAGTACGACGACGAGCAACGCCCCTACGGCGAAGGAGCCGCAAATGACCGAGGCAACGTTTATGCGGCGCACCAGGAACACGAAGAGTACCGCGCCGGCAAGCGCGCCGAACTGGAACATCGACGACACCTGGGAAGCTTCATGCATCGACAGGCCGGTCTGCTTCAAATGTGTCGGCAGCCAGTATCCAACGAGAAAGAAGACCAGATATCCGGCAAATTCCGTAATCCAGGTGAGCACCGTGCCGTGCCGATAATCCTTTCCTACGAGCCCCAGGCTTCCTTTCTTCGAACCCGCCGGCGTCCGGATGACGAAATGCAAACCGGAACAATCAACCCCCGGGAAGATTCTGGTCAACACTCGCTTGACAGCTTCGTTAGACTTATTGCTCGCCACGAGGTAGAGCGGCGATTCGGGTACTTGCCAGACGAATAGACTCGCGACGCAGAGCGGCAGGACGCCACTCAAAGCCAGCATTCCTCTCCAGCCCAACACACCGATTCCGAAAGAGGTGACAAAGCCAGCGGCCGCGGAGCCGAACAGAATTCCACACATGATTGTGGCGAGCATCGCGGCGCGCGAACGATCGGGGCTATATTCAGCAGCAAACGCTGAAGTTGCAGGCATGGCGGCGCCAATGCCGAGACCGGTGACAAAACGAAATACAACGAGCTGCACTACCGATTGCGCCTCGCTGGACACGATCGCCGCAACACCAAACCATGCGATTGCCGCGATGGTCACCGCCTTACGCCCTACCCGATCGGCCATCGCTCCGCCCACTATTGACCCGACCAGCAGCCCAAACAACCCAATCGCAACCAATGGCGCGAGGGCTGCGGGAGGGAGGTGCCACTCGTGACTGACGGCAGGTGCGATGAACGCCATGACAATCGTATCGAATCCCTCGGTCGTGGTCGCCGCAAAGCAAAGGATAAACACCACCCACTGTTTCTTCCCTATCGGAAGATCATTGAAGAATCCGCGTATGTCGCGATGAACGTAGTCTCTGCGTTCCATTACTTGTCCTTGAAGCGTGCGAGGCAGGGTTCACTTCAGCTTCCTACTGCAGTGAAGCGGGGCCGAAGTGTCGTATCAAACATGTCCGGTTCACTCTCCCGAAGGCGACCAGAGTGAAAGTGACGTCGTCGCCTCAAGTCATCAAAAAGCGCCACTGACGTACTTGTGACATACGTCATCTGCGTGCGCGTCGCCGAACTTTATATTTTCCGATCGTGCAGGTTTATTCTAGTTAAAACCTTTCCGATCGTACAGTATTGTGAGACTGGGACTATCCCTATGGGGCGCGGTCTTACGGACGGACCGCCGCCGCCTGGGGCGTGCCTGGAATGATTAGGGGGATGGGTGAAGAAGCCCGGCAGTTGCGATACCGGTGGGGGTTGCACACATGCATTTCAACTGCGCGGTGATGATACTTGGGCAGCGCACCAAAGCGCGCCAGACAGTACGACCCTGGCAAAGTCATTTCTGGACAAAGCGGCGTGCATTGGGAATTGGCCTGGTTGTCAATCCCTTGCTGCCGGCAGAATTCAGCTCGGCGATTTTCTTTGTGAATTCGATCGTCCGACGAATCCGGCGACTCGCTGACTGAAGACTTCCGTCGAGGCACACCTCAAAAACGCCTGCTTTTCGTCCTCGAGGTGTTGTTCGAGCCCGTACTCCGATGCGTTGCCGACGAGTGCTTTAATCTCGCTGATAGCAGCCGGCGGCACGTCCATTACACGTCGCGCCAATTCGAATGTAGCTTCTTCCAGCGAAGCTGGATCGACAACGGCCTGCACCAGCCCCAGCGAGCTCGCTTCTTCCGCATTCAGCGAATCCCTCGCCAGCAGAATTTCGAGGGCGCGTGCCGACCCTAAGCGCCGCGCCAGATGGAAGGAAAGTCCCCCGTCGGTCGAGGTGCCCAGCTTGCCGTACCCGACGACAAATTGAGCCGCACGTGAGGCGACAACGAGGTCGCACGCCATGACCAGCGAAAAACCTGCACCTGCCGCGGCCCCCTGTACACTCGCAATCACAGGTATCGGTAGTCGCCGCAACTTCAGAATCAAGTCGTTGAGCAGACTGATCAGGGCTTCGAGAAAGCCGTCGGATCTTTGCAGCCCGTCGAGAATCTGGATGAGATTCCCACCGGCCGAAAATATGCGCCCAGTGGATCGCAGAACGACCGCGCGGTACCTGCCATACGCCTCGATGTCAGCGAGCGCATTCAATAGATCAGTGCAGAACTCCAGGTCGATCGCGTTTGCCTGCGCTTCGTTTCCCAAAGTGATGACCGCGAGATCTTCACGGGAGGTCAAGGTGATGTTTCTCTGCATTTGGCGATGCCTGCGTTCACAGTGTTCTGGTGG
This sequence comes from Paraburkholderia sp. RL18-085-BIA-A, assembly GCF_046027075.1. Taxonomy (NCBI): domain Bacteria; kingdom Pseudomonadati; phylum Pseudomonadota; class Betaproteobacteria; order Burkholderiales; family Burkholderiaceae; genus Paraburkholderia; species Paraburkholderia sp. RL18-085-BIA-A. The sequence goes on from NZ_JARESU010000027.1 coordinate 88,608, forward strand.
GGAACTGAGATCCGTTCAGGTGCATACCCCACCAAGGCGGCACTGAGTTGGCACGTCAATTCGGCATTTTCTTAACACATCACTTGGACCTGGTGCGTCATTCGGAATCTTCCCGCGCCCACGATGTCATTATATTTTACTATCGTTCAATTTAAAAGCGCGACTTCTGTGCGGAAGACTTACCGCAAACAGAGGTTGGGAAACACGCGCGTGGCCGCCCGGAGGAGTAAGCAGAACACGGGATCCAATGTATTATACTTTCGTACAGTTTTTGCGATTGCTCCCACGGCGCGGCACTTAAGACCGGCAGCCGAAAGCGGCATCGAACGCCGTCGTCACGCCAGGCCCCTGCGAAAGTGCGGTCCGGCAACCAGATTCCTATTCGAGAAGCCATATGGTGCAACGTACAGTTTCCAGCAAGAACACTGCCAGAAAGGGACGTCCGACAGAGCTTCGGCGTGCGGAGCAGCAACGTGCGCAGGAGACGCGTTCCGCCATTCTGAATGCCGCGCTTTCGGAGTTCGCCGCGAAGGGCTTTGAGGCTGCGAGCATACGCAGTATCGCGGACCGGGTCGGATTGCAGCACCCGCTGATCACCTACCACTACCGTTCGAAAGACGTTCTTTGGCAGGCGGTAGCCGAATACGTCTTCGAGCATATTCTTCACGAGTGGGACGCCTATCTGGCGGAGACGCCCGCTGTCAGCGCCGCAGACCACGTGAAAGGGATGTACAAGACCCTGTTTAAATTCACGGTCGACTATCCCGAGTTCCATCGCTTCATGCTTCAGGAATTCCTGAGCTATAGCCCGAGGCTGCAATGGCTCGCAGATACGGTGCTCAAGCCTCTGCTTAACTGGCTGCTGCCGCAGATTCGTGCTGCACAGGAAGAAGGCGCGTTGCCCCAATGCGAGCCCATCATCTTCCACTATTTGTTGATCAGCCTGACGTCAACCCTTTCAGGCTTCGGTCCGGAGATGAAGGCAACCGCCAATATTTCCTCGTCGGATCCCAAGGTGGTGGATTCATACTGGCAAACGGTTGAGGAACTCATCTTTCATCGGGAGACGCGCCCGAGCCGGTCCGCGCCGGTTGAGCCGCGTTCGAGCCGTACCGTGAAGCAGCCGCGCGTGTCCGGTCGTTCAAAGACCACCGCCTGATTTCGCGGTCTCTTCTGCCAAAGCACTTGAGCCCGGCTTCTGTGGCCGGACGCATCGCGGTGACGCGAACCGAGCCCGACGGTGCCTGCTCATCTGCATGGAGTCGCCCGATCTCGAGGATCTGATCAAGCGCCGGCGCATAGCGCTCGAGCAGCGCCTGACCTTCCGTGCCCGGCGCAAGTTTGCGAGTCGAGAGATACCGCAGACGTGTGCCGAGTTGCCCTTCGAGTTGATCGATGCGTCGGCTCAGCGTATTAGCCGGCATGCGCAGACACCGCGCCGCATCGGAAAAGCTGCCGGAACGGACGACCTGGACGAACCATCGCGAGATCATTCAGATCGAGCATGACATTTCTCCATAAATGGATTAATCAAATCCTATTTTTCCATCTAGTGTGAAGCTCCTTTGATCCCCATACTTGAGGTGTCGCACAGGAGACGGCCGTTTCCAGGCTGCCGGCGGGCAGGTTAATTCGCGGCTGTTTGCCGTCCCGGCGATCGGTTCACCCTGATGGCGTGCGCCGGCGACCTCGAGGCTGTCCGGCTGTCAGTCGCCATCCGACGACCATCGTGAACGTCGCACTGCCGTCGATCCGGGCGGACCTGGGCTTTACCGAAACCGCGCTCGTGTGGATGGTCAACGCCTACATGCTGACCTTTGGCGGCTTCCTGCTGCTGAGCGGGCGGCTCGGCGACCTGTTTGGCCATCGGCGGTTGTTTCTGCTGGGTATCACGTTATTTACGCTGGCCTCGGCGGCCTGCGGACTGGCGAGTTCGCAAGAACTGCTGATCACGGCGCGCGCTGTTCAGGGGCTGGGCGGTGCAGTGGTGTCTGCCGTGTCGCTGTCGCTCATCATGAATCTGTTCACCTCGCCGGCGGACCGCGCTAAAGCAATGGGCATCTACGGGTTCGTGGGCGGGGGCGGCGGCAGCATCGGCGTGCTGCTGGGCGTGCTGCTGACCAGCGCATTGAGCTGGCACTGGATCTTCCTGGTCAACCTGCCGATCGGCGTTGCGGTGTATGCCGGGTGTGTGGCGCCGCTGCCGATGGGCAAGCCGCCGGCAGATCGCGCCAGGTTGGATGTGGCGGGCGCCATCACCGTTACTGCATCGCTGATGCTGGCGGTGTACGCCATCGTGCACGGCAACGAAACCGGCTGGACGTCTGCACAAACGCTTGCCCAACTGGGTATTGCCATCGCGCTCATGATCGCGTTCCTCGTCATCGAATCGCGCGTGTCGCATCCGCTCATGCCGCTGCACATGTTTGCGCTCCGCAACGTGGCCACGGCCAACGTGGTGGGCATGCTGTGGGCGGCTGCGCTGTTCGCGTGGTTCTTCATCTCGGCGCTTTACATGCAGCGCATACTGAACTATGGCGCGATGCTGGTGGGGCTGGCGTTCCTGCCTGCCAACATCATCATGGAGGTGTTCTCGCTGGGGCTGTCGGCCAGGCTGGTGATGCGCTTCGGGATTCGCGCGCCGTTGTCGCTGGGTTTGCCGGTGGCGGCGGTCGGGCTGGTGCTGTTTGCGCGTGCGCCGGCCGGGGGCAGTTTCGTGCTGGACGTGCTACCGGGCATGGTGCTGATGGGCCTGGGCGCGGGGGTGACCTTCAACCCGGTGTTGCTGGCCGCGATGAGCGACGTAGCGCCAGATGAGTCGGGTCTGGCCTCGGGTGTGGTCAACACGTCGTTCATGATGGGCGGCGCGCTGGGCCTGGCTATCCTGGCGAGCCTGGCGGCAGCGCGCACCGATGGCCTCGCCGCTGCGGGTACCGATGCCGCTACTGCGCTCAATAACGGCTACCACCTGGCTTTCCTGCTGGGGGCCATGGCGGCGGTAATGGCCTCCGCGCTGGCCTGGGCCTTCGTGCGTACGCGCACGCACGGTCAGGCGCAAGGCGAGGCGTCGTCCGCAGCTTCCATCTAAAGCAGGCTGGGGGATGCTTTCGCACCGGAAAACCAGAGAGGTGCCGACGCGGCTATGACGGCATTGAATCCAGAAAGACGTAGAGTGCTTCAATCCTTCCGTCGCGAACGATGATGACGTCCACGCCGGTATAGTGTGGTGCCTCGCCACGCGGACCCGAACCCCAGGCCAGTCGACCAGCATTGTGGAGAGCCTGGGCTTCACCGTGCGGCGCATACGCAAAATGCGGGTGCGTTGCTCTAAGCTCTCCTGCGAATTTGTCGAGTGCGTCGTGCCCGGAGAATGTACCCGGAGGCGCGTACAGCACACAGTCTTCCGTATACAGTTCCTTGATGGCGGCGCGACGACGCTCTGCGTCACCCTCGCCAAAGACCTCCTGAAGGTTGCGATAGAGCAGTTCATGAGTACGGTCGTTCATTGGGATTCTCCTTGCTAATTGACTACAGACTGAGCCACGGACTTTTCGTCAAATCTGGGCTTGTCCGCCGTCGATGAAGATCTCGGTGCCCGCTATGAAGCTCGAATCGGAGGAAGCGAGAAAAAGGGCGGCACTTGCGACTTCGTCGGGATCACCGACGCGTCCAAGCGGGATGGTCGATGCCATGTAATCGAGCATGCTTTGTTGTTGCGCGGCATCGGGGCCGGCCAGATCGACCAGCCCTGGAGTCCTGATCGGCCCTGGGCTGATGACGTTCACGCGGATGCCGCGAGACTTCAGGTCAAGCGTCCAGCTTCGGGCAAAGTTGCGCACTGCAGCCTTCGAGGCGCTATAGACGCTGAACGCCGGTGTGCCTTTGATACTGACATTGGACGCGGTGAGCACCACCGAGGCACCGTCGACGAGGAGGGGCAAGGCTTTCTGCACCGTAAAGAGCACACCCTTCACGTTGCGGCCGAACGTGTCCTCATACTGCTCTTCGGTGATCGACCCCAGGGGGGGCATCGAGCCGCCTCCTGCGTTGACGAAGAGCACATCGATCCGACCTGCCTCTGTCTTCACGCGTTCGTAGAGCCGATTCAGGTCGTTGAGACTGGCGGAGTCCGCCTGCACGCCAGTCGCCGCCGGCCCGATCGCAGCAACAGCGGCATCGAGTTCGGCTTGACGACGGCCGGTCACAAAGACCCGCGCGCCCTCCGACGCAAAGCGCCTGGCGGTGGCGAGACCGATGCCGCTCGTGCCGCCGGTGACGACGGCAATCTTTCCTTCCAGCTTGCGTACCATGATCTATCTCCTATGCGATGAGACAAATCTAAGGTAGCGTGCTATTTTTCGAAATAGAAATGATTGAAAACCATCGTTGCAAAATTGTCGATGTCAAAACTGCCGGACTTTGAAGGATTCGCGATGTTCGCGAAGGTCGCCGAAGAAGGCTCGTTCGCTGCCGCGGCGACGGCAATGGGCGTTTCTGTCGCTACCGTTTCCCGGGCGGTCACCCGCCTGGAGGCGCGACTGGGGGGCAGGCTTTTTAACCGCACCTCCCGACGACTTGCACTCACCGACTATGGCCATATGCTTGCCGAGCGAGCGGCAAAAATCTACGCGGACGCCGAGGAGGCCGAGGACTTCGCACGTGAGACCTCGAGCCGGCCGCGCGGTCTGGTAAAGCTCGCTGCACCGCTCTCTTTCGGCGCTCGCTGGGTCGCCCCGCTGCTGCCCGAGTTCTTTCGCACCTACCCGGATATTTCCGTGGATCTTGTTCTCACGGATGCCCATGCCGATCTGATTGGAGAGGGCTTCGACGCCGCCCTCCGTATTGCCATCATGGAAGACTCGTCACTCGCCGCACGTCTCATTGCACCGGTGCGCCGGTTTGTCGTGGCATCCCCTGCCTATCTGTCCCGCTATGGTCGACCGCGGCACCCGCATGATCTTGGCGCCCATCAGTGTCTTACCTACGCTAACAGGAACAAGCGCGACGTCTGGCGCTTTACCCACCAAAGTGGCGAGGAATGCGTGATCACACCAACCGGGGCACTGCGGGCAACAAGCGTGGACGCGCTACTGCCCATGCTACTTGCAGGACTCGCCATCACAGAGCTTCCTGAGTTTGTCGCGACACAGTATTTCCCGGACAAGCAGCTTGAACCGATCCTGACCGACTGGCGACTGCCCGAAGGCGCTCTGTATTTCGTTACCCCCACTGCCCGCGCACGGCCAGCAAAGGTTAGCGCATTGGCCGATTTCTTCATCTCCAGACTTGCGGCAGCGCAATGGAGCGCCGAGACGCTGCTGGGTTGGAAACCGCCCGGCCATCGCGTCAAGTGATTTCCCGTTGCGGGTTGGCCGGAAAACGGAGAGAACCGCAAGCAGCACCGCCACCGATCCGCACGCCACTAGCAGTTCCCGTTTTCTATCCAGATTATAATTCGGCATGCGAAATATATTGATCTATCTATGCCGTCAAACGCACTCGTTAGATTAGAACTTATGACGGAGCCCAATGTGCGCGATGGTTTGTGTCCGTCCACTCGATGGGGCCGGGATGTTTGTAATCTGCGATTGCGTTGCAGAACCGCCGGCCTTCTGCAACTGGGCAACCAGGTAAATGTCCGTCCGTTTGGACAAGATGTAATCTGAAAAGAGACCAACTGCGCGATAGATTGGAGACTGGTCCGTAGCGTCGACCTTCCCGTGGGTGTAGATGTACACGACGCCAGCAAAAACGTCCGGCCGGATCTGGTAGCCCAGATTTGCTTCATAGTTATCGAATCGAACATCTGCTCCGTCGAAGGCATTTCCGAACCGCGTGGAGGTGTACTGAAGTCCGAGCGTTGCCCTGCCAAAATTGTATTGGGCGCCCGTACCCCAGATCTGCTGGCTTTGCGCATGGGGTACGTACGCTGCGAATGCGATTGCGTTCGGGACGACGCCGCCGAACACAGAGGCGAGTGGATCCTTGATGTATGTATAGGCGGCAGCAGCATACAGCGGCCCGTTGGCGTAACTCAGACCAAACGACTTCACGCTGTTGGTGGAGAACTGCCCCGCCACGCCGCCAAAGCTATAGAGTGCTTCGGCAGTGAATCCGGCAATAACAGGGCTCGCGTACCTGACCGCATTGTTAATACGGTTGACGCCGGCAGCATTGTCAACGTCGTTCAGGTGGGCCAGATAAACCGACCAGTTCAGGCCGGCGTTGGTTTTTGACAGCAGATTGGCCATCTCATCGTATTGACGTCCAAGTGTCACCGTTCCGTATGGACTTGCGATGCCCACGTACGCGGATCGACCAAAAAGCGCGCCGTTGTTGCCGAGGTTACCTGTCGACGGGTCAAAGCCACTCTCCAGAACAAAAATGGTTTTCAGGCCACCACCCAGATCCTCTACCCCGCGAAATCCCCACCGCGATATTGAGGCTCCACCGCTCTGGAGCTGCCAGTTTGAGTGCCCCTTTTGATTGCTGGTGTACGTGATGCCTTCATCGATGATCCCATACAAGGTTACGCTGCTCTGCGCATACGCGGACGCGGACGCTGCACATAACACGGCGACGCCGCACGATACCCTTTTCATTTTCAGCCTCCTCTGACGATACATCCGAACATTGCCGTTCATGAATGAAGCAGATTTTCTTTTAACTTTACCGACCGTACAGCATTAGACTAGCCGGTAATTTTCCGGTCGTACAGCTTTGTTGGACTAGTGCTATCCCCTATGGAACGCTCCTCACAAACGAGGGAAATTCCGGCCGCTCAACCCTGAGAGTGGTTAGAAGGCCTACACGTATAGGGTTGAAATGAAGCGGTTTGCGAAAGACCGTGCACGACCGTTCCTGTACACGGCACTGTCGAGTTGTCGACAAGTTCCCATTACTATACTTTTCATTCGTAAAATTTAGTGTATAGTGGAATTGAACGAAGCGATGGGCGGAGCGACCTGCCCTCCTGCTAGTCCGGAATCCAGATCAGGAGACGATAGTCATGTCGATGCAAAAGATAGACACCCACCAACATTTCCTCCCCAAGCTGTATGTGGACGCTGTAGGTCTCGACATACTGAACGCCGCCATGCCGAATGGGGTTGCCCCAACCTGGTCCGTAGAGGCGGCCCTCGCGATGATGGATGAAAATGGCATTGACGAGGGCATTCTTTCCATCTCGTCGGGCCCGACGATTCCGGATGCGGCGGCATTGCTCCGCAAATGCAATGACTACGCAGCTGATCTCGGAGCCCGGCATCCCGGGCGGTTTGGTTCCTTTGCCAGCTTGCCGCTGCCACACATCGACGCAGCCTTGCGCGAGGTGAGTTATGCCCTCGACGAGCTGAAGGTCGACGGATTCATTCTCTTCACGAACTACGACGGCATGTATCTGGGGGATCCGCATTTCACCCCGCTGCTGGAAGAACTGGATCGTCGTGGCGCCGTCGTTTTCGTTCATCCGAATCAACCGCCTCACGAGATACCGCGCGTCGCTCCGGCGTCTGTGCTGGAATATCCGTTCGAGACGACACGCACCGCGGCGAGCCTGATTATTTCGGGTGCGGTAACCCGGTTCAAGAATGTGCGGTTCATTCTGTCCCACGCCGGAGGGACGTTGCCCTTCCTCGTACCCCGTCTTGCTCTCTCCATTTCGATGATGCCTGGGGCAATCGAGCGAGTGGGTGACCCGCTCGAGGCGGTCAGATCCTTGTATTTCGACACGGCCCTTTCGGGAGGAGCGGCGCCATTGAGCGCGCTCGCGCAAATTACAACGCCTGACCACATTCTGTTCGGAACGGACTTCCCGTTCGCACCGACTGCCGCGATCCGGCAGTTCGGCGCCGTACTCGACGACATCGAGATTCCCGGTGTCGAGATGAGCAAGGTGTACGGCGAGAACGCTGCGAGATTGCTGGGTCGGTAAAGCCGGGGATTTGAATCGACAAAGTGCTGTCTCTGCCTAGTCGACGAACGGGGATCATCTGCGTGGATAATCCATAGCTATCCTTAGCAGATGATTTTCTCGACAGCGGCATAGAACGACCAACTGTGAAGCCGCACATCTGGCGTTCGCGCCTGCGGGTCGGTGCGCCCCCCGCGAAATCTCCCCGGGCTCAGTCAGGGTGAGCGCCAGACAATCCCGCTTTCGACTCTAACCAATGTGCCAGCTTTGAGCGGACGCGAGGACATGTACCTGGAGCGTCGCCAGCCCACGATAGACCGGATTGCGATTCCATCGAGGCCGAGGCTCCGAAAGGGCCAGCGCGGGCCAGCGCCGCATGAGCTTGCCGAACACGATCTCGGCTTCCATCATCGTCAGCGCAGCGCCGATGCAGACATGCGGACCGCTGCCGAACGAGAGCGGCGCGAACGCGCGCCGCCCGATGTCGAGCCGGTCGGGATCCGCGTAGCGACGCGGATCCCGATTGGCCGCGCCAATGAGCCCGAGGACCAGTTCCCCTCGGCGCAGCGGCTGTCCGTGCAGCATCAGGTCGGTCGCGACGCGTCGCCCGGTGTACTGGACCGGACTGTCGAAGCGCAGCAGTTCGCGCACCGCGGCCGTCAGCCGGTGTGGCTCGCGCCGCAGTTCGTCCCAGAGTCCAGGCTCGGCCAGCAGGTGGTACAGCCCATTACCGAGCAGATTACGCGTCGTCTCGTGCCCGGCGAACAGCAGCATCGCGCACTGCGCGATCAGTTCGGTGCCATCGGCAATCGTCCCGTCGCTCGCGGCGCGCGCGAGGCACCCGATCAGACCGTCTCGCGCGCCGCCGCTCGCGAGGCAGGACTCGAAGTAGCGGCTCATCCCGAGCAGGCCGGCCTGCGCGCGCCGCGCCTGCTCCAGCGTCGGCCGCGGCGCGCCAATGAATGCAGCGAGGCCGTCCGACCAGTCAATGAAACGGCAGTCGGAATCGCCGTCTACACCCATCAGCTTTGCAATCTCCCGTGCCGGTAGCGGCCGCGCGAGTTGCTGCATGAAGTCGAAACCGCGCCGCGCGTCCACGCCGTCCAGCAGTTCGTCGACCAGTGCCTCAATATGCGGCCGCAAACCGCGCAGCGCGTCGGGCCGGAAACCCGCATGCAGCACGCGGCGGATGCGAGGGTGATCCGGCGCGTCGAGAAACAGCATCGCGCGCGAGAACAGTTGCTGGAAGCCCTTGAGCTCGTTGCGCGCGCCTTCGCCGCTATTCATCACCCAGCCGCCGGTCCGCCGCGCCGAGAAGCGCGGGTCGCGCAACATCGCCTCGACGTCCTCGTGCCGGGTGAGCAGCCATGCACCGCCGAAGAACGCGTCGCTCCAGTGGATCGGTCCGGCCTCGCGCAACGTCTCGTACGCGGGATATGGATGCTCCAGAAAGTCATCGTCGAGCATCGGACGTCCGGGCGGCGACGCCTCCCTGATCGGCAAAGGCTGCGCGCTCATATCGCACCTTCGCGCTGGACACGCAGGCCCAATCGGGCAAACAGCGCGCGATCCCGTGCGGCCTGCGGATTGCTCGTAGTCAGCAGCCTGTCGCCATAAAAGATCGAGTTCGCGCCCGCGAGAAAGCACAAGGTCTGCAGCGCGTCGTCCATCTGCTCCCGCCCCGCAGAGAGCCGCACCATCGCGCGCGGCATCGTGATGCGCGCGACCGCAATGGTCCGCACGAATTCGAGCGGATCGAGCGGCTCGGTGCCGGCGAGCGGCGTGCCTTCGACCTGCACCAGATTGTTGATTGGTACGGACTCCGGGTACGGGTCGAGATTCGCGAGCTGCGCGATCAGGCCCGCCCGCTGCAGGCGCCCTTCTCCCATGCCGACGATCCCGCCGCAACACACGTGGATGCCGGCGCCGCGCACGCGGGCCAGCGTGTCGAGACGGTCCTGGTAGGTCCGCGTACCGACGATGCGGCCATAGTATTCGGGCGACGTGTCGAGGTTGTGGTGGTAGTAGTCGAGGCCGGCGTCTTTCAACGCGCCGGCCTGCTGCGCATCGAGCATGCCGAGCGTCATGCAGGTTTCCAGTCCGAGCGCCTTCACCTGCCGGACCATTTCGGCCACGGCCTTCATGTCTCGCGGCTTCGGGCTGCGCCATGCGGCGCCCATGCAAAAGCGCGTCGCCCCCTGGTCCTTCGCGATCCGCGCGGCCTCGACGACTTCGGCGACCGGCATCAGCTTGCCCGCTTTCACGCCGGTATCGAAATGCGCGGACTGCGGACAGTAGCCGCAGTCCTCCGCGCAACCGCCGGTCTTGATCGACAGCAGCGTCGACAACTGGATCTGGTTCGGATCGAAATGCTCGCGGTGCACCTGCTGCGCGCGATGCAGCAGATCCATCAGCGGCAACGCAAACAGCGCCTCGACGTCTGCGACGCGCCATCGCGCATCCGGCTGCGCGGCGGGCTTCGTCAGGGCCGACAAAGGAATGGTGGCGACGGTGTTCATGCAGTAACTCCAGTTGAGGAAAGCCGGCCCGGAACGACGCGCAAGGCAACGGCATCGAGCGAAGCGGCGATCGCCGCGAGAGGACGCGTGCGACTCATGATGCGGCCCGAAGCGCGGCGGACAACGACAGCGCACGCGCGTTATCGCTGACGATCAGCGGCTGGATCACCATCGCGGACTCGGGCAGGCGCCATTCGAGCGACAGGCGGCCGGATCACGAACGCCTGCCGAGGACGGCCCGACCAACTCGCGAACCGTTGTCGCGGCCGAGTTGCGCCGAGATCCACGCGCCGCAATCCACCAGCGCATCCAGATCGACGCCGGTGCTCGCGCCGAGTCCGTGCAGCAGGTACACGACGTCCTCGGTCGCGGCATTGCCCGTCGCCCCCTTCGCATACGGACAGCCGCCCAGCCCGGCGACTGAGCTGTCGAACACCCGGAGCCCGAAGTCGTACGACGCGTGAACGTTGGCTGCCGCCATCCCGTACGTATCGTGGTAATGCCCGGCCAGCGCGCCGACGGGCACCCGCGCCGCGACCGCTTCGAGCATGGGCAGCACCGAGCCCGGCGTGCCGACGCCGATCGTGTCGCCGAGCGACACCTCGAAGCAGCCGAGCTCATGAAGGCGTGCCGACACGTGCGCGACCTGCCGCGGCGCAATCGCGCCGTCATACGGACACGCGATCACGCACGACACGTAGCCCCGGACCTTCACGCCCTGGCGTTTCGCGGCGTCGAGCACGGGCACGAAGCGGTCGATCGACTCGTCGATCGAGCAGTTGATGTTCTTCTGCGAGAACCCTTCCGACGCGGACGCGAACACGGCCACCTCGGTCGCGCCTTCGGCCACCGCGGCCTCGAAGCCCTTCAGGTTCGGCGTCAGCACCGGATAGTTCACACCGGGCCGGCGGCGCAATCCGCGCATCACGTCGGCCTGGTCCGCCATCTGCGGGACCCACTTCGGCGACACGAACGACGTGACCTCGATATCGCGCAGGCCCGCCGCGGCCAGACGCTCGATCAGGTCCAGCTTGATCGCGGTCGATACGTTCTGCTTCTCGTTCTGCAGCCCGTCACGCGGACCGACTTCGACAATGCGCACCTGTTCCATCACTCGACTCCTTCGAAATCCAGCAACCCGGCCCCGTCGGCGAGCTGCATGTCCCGTTCCCTGGTTCCTTAACCAGACGTTTCAGCTCAGGCTCTGCAGGGAAGCGCGATAGCGCTCGCCCCATGATTGCCCACCGCTGACGCTCACGCCGACCCGCCGCAGCAGCCCGTCGGCCAGGCCGTAGACGAGCCCGTGCACCTCGACGCGCTGGCCGCGATACCACGCGCGCCGCAGGATCGTCGTGCGGCACACGTTCGCGACCTGCTCGATGACGTTCAGTTCGACCAGCCGCCGGCTGCGCTGCGCGTCGTCGCAGCCGTCGAGCCGCGCCTCGTGCCTGTTCGCGATGTCCTCGATGTGACGCAGCCAGTTGTCGGCCAGTCCGGTCGAGCGGTGCTCGGCGACCGCCTGCACGCCGCCGCAGCCGTAATGGCCGACGACCATCACGTGCTCGACCTTCAGCGTCTCGACCGCGTACTGCAGCACCGACAGGCAGTTCAGGTCCGAATGCACGACGACGTTGGCGATGTTCCTGTGCACGAATACCTCGCCGGGTGCCAGCCCGAGAATCTCGTTTGCGGGTACGCGGCTGTCGGAGCAGCCGATCCACAGATAACGCGGCGACTGCTGCGCCGCGAGCCGGGTGAAGAAGTCCGCATCGTCGGCGACGCGCTGATTCGCCCACGCGCGGTTGTTTGCGAATAAGGTGTCAAGAGAGCACATCGTCGCCCCACACCGATTGCGGGTACCGCTCGCGCCCGACCGGCATGCGCCGGATTTCGCCCGTGCCTGCACCGGGATCGAACGCGAGGCCGGATAGCTGAACCATGAAAATCTCCTGTCGACCAGAGTTGACGCTTTAGCGTCTTACTCTGGTCCCATTCAAGCTGGTTGCTGTAGTTGACGCTTTAGCGTCTTACTCTGGTCCCATTCAAGCTGGTTGCTGTAGTTGACGCTTTAGCGTCTTACTCTGGTCCCATTCAAGCTGGTTGCCGTAGTTGACGCTTTAGCGTCTTACTCTGGTCCCATTCAAGATGGTTGCTGTCGATGAAGATTGACGCGCCTGACGCACGCCGCGCGCCCGAAAATCCGATGCCGACGGGGCCCAACGCGCCGGCGGCCGCCATCAGTTCGTGCGGTCCTGCACGAGCCTGAGCTCCTCTATCATCTGCTCGCGCATCGCGAACTTCTGGACCTTGCCGGTGACCGTCATCGGCATCTCGTCAACGAAGCGGATGTAGCGCGGAATCTTGTAATGCGCGATCTGGCCGCGGCAGAAGTCGCGGATCTCGTCATCGGTGGCCTGCTCGCCCGCCCTCAGGATGATCCAGGCGCAGATCTCCTCGCCGTACTTCGAATCGGGCACGCCGAACACCTGCACTGCCTGCACCTTCGGATGGCGGAACAGGAACTCCTCGATCTCCCGCGGGTACACGTTCTCGCCGCCGCGGATCAGCATGTCCTTCACCCGGCCGACGATGTTGCAGTAGCCGTCAGCGTCGAGCGTCGCGAGGTCGCCGGTATGCATCCAGCCGTCGCGCACGACTTCCTGCGTGCGCTTATCGTCGCCCCAGTAGCCGAGCATCACCGAATAGCCCCGGGTGCAGAGCTCGCCGGTCTCGCCGATCGGCACCACGCTGCCGTCGATGTCGACGATCTTTACCTCGAGGTGCGGCTGCACACGGCCGACCGTCGCCACCCGCCTGTCGAGCGGGTCGTCGGTGCTGCTCTGAAACGACACCGGCGAGGTCTCGGTCATCCCATAGGCGATCGTCACCTCGCGCATGTTCATCTGCGACACGACTCGCTTCATCGTCTCGATCGGGCACGGCGCGCCGGCCATGATGCCGGTGCGCAACGTCGACAGGTCGTACTGCGCAAATTGGGGCACGTCGAGCTCGGTGATGAACATCGTCGGCACACCGTGCAGCGCGGTGCACTTCTCGTCCGACACCGCCGCGAGCGTCGCCGACGGGTCGAACACCTCGCTGGGGAACACCATCTTCGCGCCGGTCGACACGCAGGCCAGCACCGACATCACCATGCCAAAGCAGTGATAGAGCGGCACCGGAACGCACAGCGCGTCCCGCTCGTCCAGCCACATCGCCTGCGCGACGAAGCGCGCGTTGTTGACGACGTTGTGATGCGTCAGCGTCGCGCCCTTCGGATGGCCGGTCGTGCCGCTGGTGAACTGGATGTTGATCGGATCGTGGCAGCCGAGCGACGCCGTGATGTCGTCGAGCGATTGCCGATCCAGCATCGACGCGCCGCGGGACACCACCTCTTCGTAGCCGAGCATGCCGGGCGTGCGCTCGCCGCCCATCCGGATCACGCACTGAAGCGCCGGGAGACGCCCCGCCACCAGCTTGCCGGGTTCGCTCGAGGCCAGCTCCGGGGCCAGCGCCTGCAGCATCTCCAGATACTGCGACGTGCGCAGCCGTTCGGCAGAGACGATCGCGCGGCAGCCCGACGCGTTGAGCGCGTATTCCAGTTCGTGCAAGCGATAGGCCGGATTGATATTGACCAGGATCACGCCGATGCGGGCGGTCGCAAACTGCGTGACGAGCCACTCGACGCGGTTCGGCGACCAGATGCCGAGCCGGTCGCCCCGCCGCAGGCCGAGCGACGCGAGCCCCGCGGCCAGCCGATCGACTTCCGCGCTGAACTCGGCCCAGGTCCAGCGCACGTTCTGTTCGCGGAACACGATCGCGGGCCGATCGGCGAAACGGGACACGGTGTCGGCCAGCAGCGCGGCGATGGTGGCGGTCGACAACGGCGATTGCGTCGATCCCCGCACGTGCGACAGGTTGTCTCGCGGCGCGCTACCCGGCGACGAGCCGGCTGGTTCGGTCATGG
>NZ_JARESU010000270.1:0-5485 GCF_046027075.1 Paraburkholderia sp. RL18-085-BIA-A
ATGAAAGATCGTGTATTCGCGACAATGTAGGTCGTTCGGGTCGTCGCGGTTTGAACTGGAAGTACATAGCCAATCAGACGGGACCGACCTCGCGATTAATCGTCGCGCGGTGTTGTATGCGTGGATGGCGCGTGCAATGATGCGCGGCTTCGGCAAGCAAGAAAGCTATCGCAATCAGCGCGGCCGCAACGAGCCCAAGGTATTGCCCGCCGATCGACTGGAGCACTGCACCGCCGAGTACGCCGGAGCAGGCGAGTCCGATGTATGTCGCGGTATTGTTGAGGGCCAGCAGCAGTGATGCCACTCCCGGTGACAGTTGCACCAGCCGATGTTGTTGCGGGACGATGAGCCCCCACCCACATATGCCCCAGATCGTGAGCGCTACTGCCGCGCTGAATGCATGTGCCGATGTCCACGGCAGCGCACAAAAATTGACGATGGCGAGCCACAGCATGGCATTGGTGATGGTTCGGCTTTCGAAGCGGTCGACGAGGCGGCCGGCCAGGAGGTTCCCGGCCGTCGCCGCCACGCCCCACAGCAGAAACATCCCGGCGAGAACGCGTCCGTCGCCGTGCGTTACACGTTGCAGCACCACGCCTGCATACGTGTACACCATGAGAAACCCGCCGAAGGCGAATAGCGAAGTGAGCAAGGTTAGCGCTATGCGCACATCGCGGGCCGGTGCAAGCCGCTCTCGCAACCTGACGGACGCCGGCCGGGGCACGGACGGCAGCATCGTCCAGACGCCGACCATCGCCACAATCCCGAGCAAGGCGACGAACCAGAGAGTCGTTCTCCAGCTTCCGAATCCGCCGATAAACGTGCCGATCGGTGAGCCGAGGGCTGTCGCTCCCGTCAATCCGGCCGTTACTGCGGCTAGCGCGCGGCCGCGTTTCTCTGGCGGTGCAAGCGCAGAGGCAACACCCAATGCAGTAGGCGAGAACAGACCCGCGCCGAATCCGGACAGAGTCCGGCTGAATAAAACCCAGTGCAAGTCCATGGCGAGCGCGCTCAGCATGTTGCCGGCAACGAAAATGCCGAGAGCGGAAACCAGCAGAAGCTTCCGTGGCCAACCGCCCGCCAAAGCTGCCATTACTGGCGCAGCCACCGCGTAGGTTAACGCGTAAAAGGTGACCATCAACCCCGCGAGGCTGACGGACGTATGCAGTGATGCAGCGACGCCTGGAAGAATGCCGGCGACCACGAAGTTGTCGGTGCCCATTGCGAACATGCCCACGGCGAGTATCAGTAGCCGACGATCCATATGAAGGTTGTTGCGATAAGCGGTTTGAGGTTCAATCCGAAGACGCATCGCAATTTGACTGGTGTGCGATCGCGGCGTCGGGCCGGCCAGATTTTTGCGCGCCGGAACGATATGAGTAGAGAATAATCGTCGTTGACCATGTCTCAAATGTCATATATACAGGCGATTCAGGACATGACCTGGGCAAGCTATGCATACGATTGGCTTCGTTGTATTCCCGAATTTCTACCTAATGGGTTTCGCGGCAGTCACTGCCTTTGAAATGGCGAACGTCGTGCTCGGCGAGCCGGCATACCAGGTGACAGTCGTGTCTGAAGAGGGAGGACTCGTATTGTCCTCGGCAGGTATTCGCGTGGAAACGCAGCCCTTCTGCGACGCCGCATTCGACACAGTCATGTTTGGCTCTGGTGTCGAGATTGACATTGTCTCCACCGCATTAACTGCCTTCGTCAGGCGCGCTTTGAGCACGTCGAGGCGGATCGCGGCGCCGTGCACAGGTGCTTTTATCCTGGCCGAAGCAGGCGTTCTGGCCGGTCGCCGGGCGACGACACATTGGCGCTTCGCACACGATCTGCAGTGCCGCTTTCCCACAATAGCAGTCGAAGAGGACCAGATTTTCATCGTTGACGGACCGATCTGGACATCGGCAGGCATGACGGCCACGATCGACATGGCGCTCGCCATGATCGAGAAGGATCACGGCCCGGACGTTTCACGCGCCGTGGCCCGCAAGCTTGTCGTTTATCATCGCCGCGCCGGCGGCCAATCGCAGTTCTCCACGTTGCTCGACCTGGAGCCCAAGTCCGACCGAATCCAGAAGGCGATCGACTATGTGAACGCCAATCTGCGCAATGCACTGACCGTCGAGGAACTGGCCGACGTCGCGGGTTTAAGCCCGCGCCAGTTCAGTCGCGCTTTCAGTTCTGAGACGGGGCAGTCCCCTGCCAAAGCCGTTGAACATTTGCGAGTGGAGGCCGCGAGGCTGTTGCTGGAAAAAGGGCGTTTATCTTTGGATGTGATCGCAGACGAAGTCGGTTTCTCGGATCGCGAGCGAATGAGGCGGGCGTTCCTGCGGACCATTGGGCAACCACCCCAAGTGGTCCGTCGCCTCAGCAGGGAAACCCGTGAGTCGAGTGGACGCGACCACCAATGAACCATGCACTGGCCCGCGCGCGATACGCCTCGGTCACGTAACTCGGACGGACTGTGAACAGTACGGTCGAGCATGCGAGTGATCGTACTCTCGGATACGCTCTTCGTTCGCGAAAGCGCATGCTTGGGTTGGTGAAATCCGGTTCGGTGGCTACGGCACAAAACGGCCATATAAGGCCGTGTGAAAACGCATGCTGAATGCGGTGTTCTGAAAAAAATCGACCCTTCAGAACGCGATGTATTGGCTTGGTGCCGACCTGGGAGGGGTAAAGCGACACCCGAAAACCGAGTACTTTTGCCTTTACACACGGCCTTGGCCACAACCTGCTATTCAAATGCGTCGTCGGTAAGACGGTCAGGCGTCGGCTCCGCAACCGGCCATCCGATGGTCAATGACGAGCGCCCGCTCGTTGGGGCGGAAGCCGCCATCGGACAGTCCACCGCCGAGCGGCCGGCTGGGCCGATCGGAATAAGAAGGCCCGTTCGTCGCAACATCGCGGCCCGACAAGGAGAAGGCCGCTTCGGATCTCCTCAGGTTCATCCGACGCTGTCTAATGCTAACGAGTCCCATTAGAAGGTCCCCAAATACGGGCGCAACGCGCACTCATCCGTCGGTCGATCTGGTAACACCTTCCCAAGCGTCAAATTCTGCACTAAGTGACGAGAGCTTTTCCCGGACCAAGCCGAGCGCATCACTCCCTAGCAGAAGATGCGATGGCGGCTCGTCGTTTTCGATAACGGACAACATGGCACGCGCAGCTTTCACTGGGTCTCCAAGTTGCCTACCGCTTTTCTCTTCTCGTCCTTTTCTAATCGGGTCGAACAGAGAATCATAGTCCGGGATCGAGCGCGGCGTTCGAATCATCGATCGACCTGCCCACTCGGTGCGAAAAGACCC
This sequence comes from Paraburkholderia sp. RL18-085-BIA-A, assembly GCF_046027075.1. Lineage (NCBI taxonomy): Bacteria > Pseudomonadati > Pseudomonadota > Betaproteobacteria > Burkholderiales > Burkholderiaceae > Paraburkholderia > Paraburkholderia sp. RL18-085-BIA-A. Next base: position 3,315 of record NZ_JARESU010000270.1, read on the forward strand.
TGGTGCCACTGCGGTCACGCGGATGCCGAATGGCTTGACTTCTTTACTGAGGACCTCGGAAATTCCCTCCAATGCGAATTTACTGCCGCAGTAGTAGGCGATTCCCGGCATGGTGATAAAGCCGCCCATCGATGTGATGTTGAGAATATGTCCGCGTCGTCGCTCGCGCATATACGGCAACACACTCTTCATAACGGCAACAGCACCGAACACGTTCACGTCGAATTGCCGACGCATTTCAGAAAGCGATGATTCTTCCATGACGCCCTCGTGACCGTAACCGGCGTTGTTCACCAGCACGTCCAGCGGCCCCACGTTCGCCTCAATTCTATTGACGACATCTTCGATTGAATCGAAGTCGGTAACGTCAAGTACTCGCCCGAACGCGTTTGCGGAATTAAGCGATTCAAAGCTCTGTTTTGCCTGCTCGCTTCGTACCGTGCCGACGACCCGATACCCTGCGGCGAGCGCTTCTTCGGCCAATGCGCGTCCGAAGCCGCTACTGACGCCGGTGATAAGCATGGTTTTAGTTGATGGCATTGCAAACATTCCTAGGGTGGGTTTGAGAGTTGCATGTTATTCTGAAAAAACCCTCAAAATCAGACCCAATCATCTACATTTATTGCCTATTTCTATGAGCAAAGCGGCCCACAAGGAAAACGTTGACCGACGTGCTTCCTCCGCCCGCGCACGCGAAAAGCGCCGGATGGTGGCCTTGCTGACTGAGCTGGCTCCGCAGGAAGGCTACAACCTGACTGCGTTGCGTGATGTGCGTATCCTGCGTTCGGACCGGGCGTTGTCTCGCACGCCGGTGCTATACGATCCCGGCATCGTGATCGTCTGCCAGGGTAGAAAGCGGGGATATTTTGGTGACCGGGTTTATGTATATGACGAGCAGCACTATCTGGCTGTTGCGGTGCCGGTCCCCTTCACGATGGAGACCGACGCGACGCCCGAGTGTCCACTACTGGCGCTGTACATGCATCTGGACTTTCAGGTGGCGGCCGAACTCATGATTCAGATAGATCACCATGGCGTGCCATCGTCGGGTGACGTGCCGCAGACCATGATGTCGAGCCCAATGGATGCGGCGATGCGAGCCTCCGTACTCCGCTTTCTGGAGGCAATGAACCAGCCACTTGACGCCGCAATCCTTGGGCCAGCACTGGTACGTGAATTGTATTTCCGTGTTCTTACCGGCGGACAAGGCAACGCAATGCGTGCGGCTTTAGCGATGTAAGGGCAATTCGGCAAGATTGGCAGAGCGCTGGAGCGTATCCACGCGACCTATGCCGAGCCGTTAGACCTTCAAGGCCTGGCAAACCAGGCCGGGATGAGCGTCCCTACGTTCCACAGCCACTTCAAGGCCATCACGAGTACGTCGCCGATGCAGTACGTGAAATCCACTCGATTACATCAGGCTCGCTTGCTAATGGTGCGCCATGGCATGACTGCTGAGGCGGCATGTCATGCGGTCGGCTATGCCAGCCCCTCTCAATTCAACCGGGAATTCAAGCGACTCTTTGGCCGAACGCCTGCCGCAGAGACGAAACGCCTTCGCCAGAGCTTCGCGCTGCCTCCAGCCTTTCCGGAGTCAAAGTTCGTCTCGTCGCATTGATGGAAGGTGGCTACGACTGACTGCACGATTCTCAATGGCGGTTTCGTTTCGCGTGCTAGTCGCGCCCAAAACCTACAGTGATTGACCGCTTCGCCTTGGTGAGCTTCGGCCTGCTTGATGGCCGAAAAGTCCGATGTACTTCGGACGCGGTCATTGGGATTCGGCTGTATCGATCGGCGGGCGTGGGTCGGCATCTGACCTTTCGTCTCGCCAAGTCGGCCAAACAAGCGTCAGGTGAGATAAAGCTCAATTAGTTCGGCGTCAAGCGGGCGGCGCCTGCTGGCATTCCGCCTGGAACCAACGGTCGACCCGGCGCTGTGCCGCCTGCAGATCCTCAGGGTAGTACGGGTCAAACCACCTGGATGGGTCGTAGCCCGCTTGCCTCAAAGCCGCCAGTTCGCTGAGGTTGCGCTCTGGCGTCATAGGCGCGTTGTTCCTGAGCGCGGCCAGGTCGCGGCATTGCGATGTGCTCAAGTGCGCCGCGCTTTGCAAATTGCCGCCCGCCGCGCAGCCAGCAAGCAATAGGACCAGGGCGGGAAGCATCAGCCACTTC
>NZ_JARESU010000271.1:0-5436 GCF_046027075.1 Paraburkholderia sp. RL18-085-BIA-A
AAAAAACAACGATTCGCGACGCAAAGTTCGGCAACTATGCCGCATTCCTGGCAATGCCGATCAGGCTGAGATTGGATCACGATGATGCTGCTAAAGAGCCAGCAGGACGTTATTCTCAGGTCGCCAGGATCGGAATAGTTTGAATGCCTAAAAACCCTTGAGAAACGTCGCGAGCTTACTGTCAGGCCGAGTGCGACCGCATTTTCGGGGTACAACTTCTCCATGACCTGCTGCGCCTCTCGTAAAAGCGAGCCTGACATCCATTAGACTATGCCGATCATTTTCGTTTATTCCCTTTGAATTTGCGATCGCCCCGTCCAAATCGAACATAGTCAAGGATGCGGCATAGTTAAAGCTGCCCCTAGCGGCATAGCGGCAAGTCCCGACTCGTTCCTTGTCATGCCTCGACCTGCAAGGTGCTCGCACACTATTCTGCCGGTCGTGCCGGCGTCGCTGCGGGTCGACAGTCAGAATCTAAGTTCCGGCGGTTACCGGATCGTTGCGCAACAGGTGGCCCAATTCATTCGTCGCCACGGCTGGTAGAAATCAAATTCGCTACCTCGAAAGCGAATGTCAACGATCGGCAAGCAACGACACAGCAGGAAAGTCGCTAATGGCCGATAAACAGCCATTCGCCGGCGCCTCGCGAATGGTCCTTCATAGCCGACATGCGACGGACACGTCTAGAAGCGATTCGATGCCACAAAGATCCTACGACCTGCCAAGGTTACACAATTAACATGCTCAATTCTTCGTTTTCTGGTCTCGAGTTGCCATGGTGGGCGGCTACCACAACCGCAAGCATGACCGACCGCGCGGCCAACGGTCATCGGGCGCGGTTTTCTCCTATTGCACGACATCACGAAGATGTATCGGCTCTGCAGGCAAAACGAATAGTATGATCAGTCAATTTGAGGAAACTCCTGAGGGCCAGCGGGAGGGGCAACAGGACCGAAAACCCACGACACACAGAACAGCGCGCAAACGCACGCAACCGCGCGCCGACCTGCGACCGGTGCGCGGTTGTGGTTGCTTTCCTAACTAGCGGCTCGATCAGGAAATGGCGGATTCGCCTCAGAAGCGATGGCGCATGCCGATCGTCACCGCGGTCTGGTTGGCGGTGGACGACGGCGACAGCGTATTGATCGCAGCCACGTTCGCACCCAGCGATCCCAACTGACCCGAGGCGTGCTGGTACACCCCTTCCAGGTACACGTCCGTGCGCTTGCTCAACGCGTAGTCGCCTTGCAGCGAGGCCGTCTGCCACTTCGGATCGCCCGTTCCGTTCGAACCGGTGACCTTGCCGTCGGTGAACGTGTAGGCGGCCGCAAGGCTCAGCGCCGGCGTCAATGCGTAGCGGCCGTTGAGTTCATAGTTGTCCATATGAAGGTTCGTGCCGCCGATGCCGCCGATGACCGTCCCGCCGACGTTGATGCCTTGTACATTGTCGAGCTGCGTGTGGGTGTACACGAAGCCGACGGTCGCCGGGCCGTACGTGTAGTTCGCACCGGCGCCATAAGTGCGCTGCAGGGCCGCGGCAATGTTTGCGTCGCCGTTGCCGAACGAGACCGCGCCACCGGTGTTGTTGCTGCCGGAATTGTTCAACTGCAAATACGAGGCCGCGACATTCAACGGACCGTTCTGGTACGAAGCGCCCGCGCTCCATGCCCGGTTGTTCGAGAACTGGCCGGCCGCATTGCTGAAGCCATACAAGCCGCCGAACTGGATGCCGTTGTAATTCGCGCTCGTGTACTTTACGGAGTTCTTAACCGAGAAAGTACCGTCGAGATTGTCATTATCGAACGGGTGGGCGGCCAGATTATTGCCATAACCGTAGCCTGCGGCCGAAATCGGGGCGAGATAGTCGACCATCGAATCATATTGGCGACCCAGCGTGATCTGGCCATATTGATCGCTCTTCAGGCCCACATAAGCCTGACGGTTGAACATCGTGCCGTTTTCTTTGAATGCGCCATTGTTGAGGTTGAAGCCGCTTTCCAAAGTGAAAATCGCATGCAGGCCACCGCCGAGGTCTTCATTGCCGCGCACGCCGAACAAGGTAGTCGACAGGGACCCGCTTCCCTGCTGAAAGTTGCTATGGCCCAACTGATTATTCGAATAGACCAGCCCTGCGTCCAGCGTGCCGTAGAGGGTCACGCTGCTTTGAGCTTGCGCCGAGACCGCAAACGCGCCCAGCAATGAGGCGGCCAAAAGCGTTTTCTTCATGTTCTTCTCCAGATTGCATGGTGAAACAAAACAGAACGCGCGGTTGGCGATCCTGGGCATGGCGCCGATGGCCGCGGCGAAACGTTCTGATAATCCAGCGCGAAGTGTACCGGGCAGGTAATCGTGATGACACGCGAATTGCGTAAAGAGTCTTTTTCCGATGTGCGCAATGACGAATCTTTACAAGCCGGGAGCGTTAAAGGGTATTGTCAACTTGTGTGCCGCGTTCGACCAAACATGCGTTAATATGGATAACTAACTAAAGCGGCAAGGCCCCCCAACGTCGGAGCGGACGTCGCGCGTTCTTACGCGTCGAAGGGCTGGGTGCGTAGCGCCCGCTTTTGCTTTGCATCGGTGTGGTAACGGCAATGCATGCCGCGTAGATCAGTTTTTTCATGATGAGTCGCCTCATAAGTAAGAGAAATTCGACTTCACTGTCTTTGAATGAAGCGCGTGCTCAGGCCTCCAGAGACGATGAGCTGACTTCATTCTGCGCAACCGGCCGTGACCCGAAGCTGACGCGCCGATGACAACATTGTCACGTTGCGCTCCCACACCTTGGAAGACAACGGTTTTGTAACGTTGCGGTCAGGACAGGGTAACGACCGGATCGTTACACTTAGGGTTGTGTCGCAGTAAGCGGTGGGCGGTAGCGAGTCACTTGAGCAACTCGCCCCAGATTGAGTCGCCGATGCCACGTGCGCGGCTATTCCGGACGGATCGAAGAAGAGTTCGACCTGGACGACTATGGGTGGAAGGCAGTGGGAGCCAGACTTCGCTGCGTGGTTGGAAACACCGAAGTTCAGCGCACAGAACGAAGTGCCGAGACGGCTAAAAAATGCGCCGCCGAACGAGGCGGCCTGATTGATTCATCGCCATAGGCGAGCGGGAGAGTCGTGGAGAAACGCACAATAAAGTCGCTCTACGCAGGCATTGGGCTTTCGGCTCTTTGGCTCCTGGGCGTAAAACATCCGATCGTTCTCGGCGCACTGGTTTTGGGAGTCGGCCTGTTTCTCGGGGCGAGCTTATTTGTAGTTTGGATGGTTGAGGATTAATCGTCGCCAGTGGAGAGGGAGATCGGTGTGACGTTAGAATCAAGGATGAATGGTCCCATACGGTCGCGAACAAGGTCGAAGCGGCCTATCATCGCACCGACCTGCTGGAACAGTGGCGACCGTTGATGGCCGCGTGGGCGCGACACGTATGCTCGATCACGCAGGATACCGATAACGTGATCGAGCTTGCCGAACACGCAGCATGACAATCAACCCGGCCCCGCGCCGGGTTTTGCTTTCCGGCCTTCTGACGACTTCGCATCGCCGTGGCATTGTGAGCCGTTCGCGGCTTGGGGCGAGTAGTTGGCGCCTGCACGGCAAGCCAGCGGCTCACAGCGTCACGGTCCCGGCCTGGCGGGTGCTTTCGAACCTTCGGCATCCGTGCCGGGCGCCGTTCGCAGGGGCCGGAGGTCTTGGCCATCGTTCGTCACCCGTGAGAGGTTCCACGCGAGGTGGTTAGATGGTGCTGTAGCTTTTCATGACGCGTGTTCGCTTGGTGCGCCTTCGGCAACCACACCCCGGGCGTTTCGAATGTCGAGGATCGACCCTGAACGGTCTGACATGCCAGAGTGACGAGCGTCTGCTAAGCAACTGCACACCGGACTAGCGGCGCCCCTTTGTCACGCCCGGGGCACCGCCCCGCTTATGACACTCAAAAAACGTGCGGATGCCAGCTGCCGCAATGTAGTTCGTTGGCTCGTAGCCGGTGAAATCGGCGCCGTTGAACTTCGAGAACATGTATCCGACATAGAGGTCGGTACGTCTGCTCAGGTTGTAGTCGAGCAGCACCGAGTATTCGAGCTGGTTGCCACCTGCAACGTGGGCACTCTGCATCAGCTGCGTATCAGAGAAGCCGGCGGCAATATCAAGTGTCGGCGTAATTTTGTAGTCGCCACCGAACAACTGGTTGTGTCGGGTAGCCGCCATGCATTGCTGCATAGCGGCCCCCTCAGAACCGTGCATGCACCTTTCAATGCACACGGCTCAAGCCTTTCAAAGCCCCCGATTGGAAGCCGGTTTCGTTACTGTTAGACCACGACTATGGATCTGTTGGTGGCAGACGGGATGGACCATGACGAGATTGGCCCGTGCACTCGATCCTCCGTCCACACGACGAACGATGTGATGAACGTGCCATCCCGTCACCGCTGTGATGCGCTGCTGACATACGACGCAAGCCCGTTCCTGGTCCAACCAGAGGCGGATCAGTTGTCCTCGGCCCGACAGGGTGTTCACCATTTTCAAACCGTAACGGTCTTCGAAGTAGCGTTCCCATGCCGGGTCGAAGGGGTTGGCGTCGCCACGAACTTGCGTATGTCGCCGGATTGGGACGTCAGATGCTTTACGTAGCCGCAATCGTCTTGATTTCCCTTCTGCCGTTAGTTCACCAGTATCCGCGGCAAATACCCAATACCGCGTTCCTTCGCGATGGAAGTATCGCGCTTTGATCCATCGTGCGCCCTTGCACGGATGCCGCCGGCAGCACCACTTCCACAGCGCCTGCCAGATGGCAGTGTCGACTGCGCTGTAGACTTCCTTCGAAACCACGTGTCGATGGTAGTTCGCCCAGCCATCGATGATCGGGTTGAGCAGACCGATGAGACTGACCTGTTTGGCCGATGCATTGTCCTTGATGACTGTGCGCACCTTCGTCAGAAACGTTTGAACATTCCTTTTTGATGGCTTGATGAGTAACTTGCCGTTCGGATATTTTCGAATGTTCTGCCCGAGGAAGTCGAACCCTTGCGAGATGTGCGTGATCCTGGTCTTTTCCGGGGAGAGCGTCAGTCCGCGCTCCTGCAGAAAGGCCTCGACCAGTGGCTTGACCTCGTCTTCCAGCAACTCTTTCGAGTAACCGGTGATCACAAAGTCATCGGCATAGCGCACCAGACCGACTTTGGGGCGAATCCATTTGCCATCAACCTGGCGACGGAGAAACTTCTCCGCTAGCTGGTGTTGCAGGCCATCGAGCGCCCAATTCGAAATCGCTGGTGAGATGATGCCGCCTTGCGGGGTCCCTGCGTTTGTGGCGAAGAGCTGCCGATCTTCGATGTATCCCGCCTTCAACCATTTCCGCAAGATCACCGTATCAGTGGGAACGTTGGTGATCAACCAGGAATGGGAGATCTCGTCGAAACATGCCCGGATATCGCCT
>NZ_JARESU010000272.1:0-5435 GCF_046027075.1 Paraburkholderia sp. RL18-085-BIA-A
AATCACTCTCAAGACGCTGTAAGACCTCAAGGCACTCGTTTATTAACGAGGCTTCCGCACCCGGAGCCGCTGGGCGGCTCCGGTCAACCGTAGTTCGATAACGGTTCATCTTCCTGGCATCAAGGCAGGTCCTGCTTTTGCGCAAGCTGCCGTGAATTCGGTCTTCCATGGCTTTGGGGCGCCGTTCGTCGCAACGTCCATTGCTTCATTCGCCTTCACGACGCTGATCGCGTTCTATTACATCGCAGAAACGAACCTGTCCTATCTGCTCAACGGGCGCAAGACCTAACTGGTGTCTGTACTGCGTGTCGTGACCTACATAACGGTCCTGCACGCTGCGATCGAGCCTTCCGCGCTAATCCAGTACGGACCACGACTCCTTCGTAGCCCACGCCACCCCAACCCTTTTTGAGGATATCGACATGACCATTACTGGCGAAATGCTTATCGGCTTTTCCGCGGTGCGTGGCACCGAAGGCAGCCAGTGCGCGTTCAATCCCGCAAGCAACTCAGAGATTTCGGAGCCATCCTTCGGCATGGGCGGTGCCGCGGAGGTGGAGCGCGCAGCCTCTCTGGCGGCTCAGGCGTTCGACGTTTTCCGGAACGTCACGTTAGCGAAACGTGCCGCGTTTTTGGACGCAATTGCCGACAACATCCTCGGCATCGGAGATGAGCTGATCGAACGGGCACATGCGGAGACCGGCCTTCCGATTGCGCGTTTGCAGGTTGAGCGCGGCCGGACTGTCGGTCAGCTACGCCTTTTTGCGAAGGTCGTGCGGGATGGGCACTTTCTCGGTTCGACGATCGATCACGCACAGCCTGAGCGGCAGCCGCTGCCTCGTGCGGACCTGCGCCTCGCGAAAGTGCCGGTTGGTCCCATCGCGGTGTTTGGCGCGAGTAACTTTCCGCTTGCCTTCTCGGTTGCGGGAGGCGACACCGCTTCGGCACTCGCAGCGGGCGCGCCGGTTATCGTGAAAGCACACGGCGCGCATCTTGGAACGTCAGAATTGGTAGGGCGCGCAATCCAGAAAGCGGCCAGGGAGCATGGATTGCCGGAGGGCGTGTTTTCGCTGCTTTTTGGCGCTGGCCGCAAACTCGGGGAAGCGTTGGTCGCGCATCCGATCATTAAGGCAGTTGGGTTCACGGGTTCCCGTCAGGGTGGCCTCGCGCTTGTGCGAATCGCGAACGCTAGAGCCGAACCTATCCCTGTCTACGCCGAAATGAGCAGTATCAACCCTGTGTTTCTGTTCCCCGGTGCGCTCGCGAGCCGCGCCGAGGCGATCGGAAAGGCCTTCGCGGATTCGTTGACGCTGGGTGCTGGGCAGTTCTGCACGAATCCAGGCCTGGTGCTGGCGATTGACGGTCCGGACCTTGATCGATTCATCAAGGCTGCAGGTGAATCGTTGGCGACAAAGCCGGCACAGACGATGTTGACAGCCGGAATCTTCGATGCCTTCCGCAGTGGAGCGCAGAAAGTCGATGGGGTTCAGGGCGTGACGAAGGTGGCACAGGGCGTATCGGCGGGCGAACTTCCGAATGCCGCGCAGGCTGCCCTGTATGTGACCGATGCTCGGCGCCTGCTGGCTACGCCCGAGCTCGAAGCAGAGATGTTTGGCCCGGCGTCTGTGGTGATTCGTGCACGCGACTTTGATGAATTGCTGTCGGTTGCGGAACACGTGGAAGGGCAGCTCACCGTCACTCTGCAGATCGACGCTGTGGACCATGCAGATGCGCAGCGCCTTTTGCCGATTCTTGAGCGCAAGGCCGGACGTATCCTCGCCAACGGTTTCCCGACGGGTGTGGAAGTCTGCCACGCGATGGTTCACGGTGGTCCCTTTCCATCCACATCGAATCCGATGTTCACGTCGGTGGGCGCGACAGCGATCGACCGATTCCTGCGACCTGTGTGTTATCAGGATCTGCCCGATGCTTTGCTGCCGGCGGCGGTAAAGGAGGCCAATCCATTGGCCGTCTGGCGTCTGGTTGACGGCGAACCGAACGCGCCGGCGCAAGCAGCGGATTCTGCAGCCTAGGGCCTGCGGCATCTCGCCATGCAGGCCGCTGATTGCGGGCGGCCTGCAAACTACAGGCGAGCCGGAACAGACTGTCAAAAGCGTCTTCGTCCTTGACAGGGATAGCGGCACCGAGCGACGCAAAAAGTTCGGTGGCGACATGGTCGTCAGGGTAGATGATGGTCGGCCCCATCGCCTGCGCGACCATCGGCAAAGGGGCAAGACGGACGATATGCTTTACCTCGGGCATCAATGCCGCAATTCGTTCGCGATTCCACGTCGCAATGAAACTGAGGATGTAGTGCGTCGACGTCAGATGAAGTTGCGACAGCACCTGCTGTGCAACCTGAGGTCGCACGGCCAGGCAGAGCAGGTCGCATCTGTCCGCGACATCCTGATTGTCCCGGCCGACGTGAACCAACGCATGTCTGCCTGACAGCCTTGCTGCCGTTTCCTGATTGCGAGGTGAGACCCAGATCTCGCGTAGCTTACGCGGCGCCGCAGCAAGGCCGGTGGCGATTGCCTCGGTGATTGCCCCTGTACCGATGAAACCTGTTCATTCAATCATTTCGGACCATCTTGGATGAATGTGCAACCCCGTACTGGAAAACACGCGTTGCGCATTGATTGGATACAGGATATTGTTTCACACAAAGAGAACTCTCGCTATCAATCGACGTTCGTGTGAGGTGCAAATGACAGGTGAAGCACGCGACAACGAAGACTCCGTGGCAGGTCCAAACGACTGTGATAGGAAACCTCAGTTTCTGATCGTCTATTCGCGCAACGAGGAGAGCTACTGGCAACCTGTGCCGGCAAATGGCTATGCCGCCGTTCACGTTGCGCCCCACCTTGTATCGATGCAACGCCCGTTTTCGGCTGGAACGCAGACCGTGCCGCCGGGTGGCTTTGTTCGCCTGCACGCGCACGCCGTGTCTGAAGAGGTGCTTCACTTCATACGTGGCAAGGGCAAGGCGGTTGTGGAAGGGCGCGATTACCTAATCGAGCCAGGTATGACTGTTTTCCTGGGTCCACAGCAAACGCACACGTTGATAAACGACGGAACCGAAGATTTGCACTGGGTGTAGTTCTTCTTGCCATCAGGTCTCGAGACCTTTTTCAAGGCCATCGGACGGCAGCGTAGTCCCGGCGACGACGCTCCTGATGCGTTCGCGAGACCTGAGAACGTCAGCGCGATTGAAGCGAGCACAGGTTTTTCGCCGGTGGCCGCGAATCGCCTGGGGTAGCGTGCTCGTGTCGACCGTTTTCTCTTACTGTTTTGGGACATCGTCCGTCATGTTACACACCGAATTGTTGCATTCGTCTCAGCAGCAGGTCGTAAACATTGCGCATCGGAATGTCCAAGGCTGCGCCGCGGTTGCGCTGGCTTCTTCTTATGTGGCACTGCTGACCTCGCCGCTATCGAGTCTCGGCAGTACGCTTGAACGAGTGGACGTCGCATCGGTCGCGATTCTCGGATACAACTAATTCGTTCGTATGACCGAACCGCATGCCGGAACCCTATGGGTTGCGGCTCCCGTCGCGCTCACTGTCGGTGACGTAAATTCTCGCGGGGCGCGACGTATCGCCGGCGTCAATCGCCAGTGTTGCAGTAAAAGACGCAATTTGCGCGAACACGTCTTCGCCAACACTCACGACGGGTACGTTTAGGGCATAGAGTTCGTTGGCGGCAATAACGCCTATGGCAAGAATCAGGTCGCATTCTGCCAGTACGATGCCGCTGGGACCTGTCCCGTTGCGCAATGCTTCAGCCAGCACGCTGCTGCTGGAACTGGACCCGCGCGCCCGCGGCATCACAAGTATCCGGTCTTTCAGGCTTTGTCCGTAGCCCGCATGTGTCTTGTCGATGATCATCCCGTTTTCAGCGTCGTAGCCGCCCCAGAAGCTCAGCGGAGGAAGCGCGATTGTGAGGCCGCTTGCTCGCCCTGCCACGAGGACCTGGCCGTCAAGCTCGAGAGTGGGCGGGATCATGGTCATAGCTCTAGCCGGCCAGTTCATCAATGCAAACTCTCCCTTCGAAGGCGGAGCGAACACATTCGGTCATGCTCCCAAACGCGACTGTGACGCCGATGTTCGCAGGAGCATAATGAGCCCACTTCCCTGAGTTGGTCATTACCAGTCCGTTGATCTGTTTCATCACGGGGGTGAGGTAGGTACATGTGTCCACCACGATCAGAACGCCGCGCGAGGCCAGTTGCTGGGCGAGTCCTTCCTCTTCGATCTGCCAGAGAACATAACGGCTCGTATTGACATAGAAGTCGCATCGGAGCGGCCCTTTGTGTGATTCGAACAGTTTGGCGAGCCGGCGGAACTCGTCGACCGAAAAATGCGGTGTTCCCAGACTGACCGCGGCGAGTGGCTCGATGGAGCGAGCATCGTTCCACTTACGATGGATCGCGACAAGGTCCGCCTCGCTGACAATAATGGTCTGTTCCGGCTCGCCACCCTGTAGCGCGGCGTCAAGCGTCGAAGCTTCTGGTGTAATTCCTACCGCGTGGAAGAGCGCCACTGATCCACTCGATGCGGCCGCAGCGCCAAGAGATTTCAATTCGTCTTCCGTGGAGTCCGCAGGTAATCCAGTGATCGCGGCTACCGTTGCTCCGGCTTTAAGGCCGAGAAGAAAGCCGAGAGCGGCGAAACAGGCGTCGCGCCGCGATGAATCACTGAGGTCGGGCGCTGCGAACACAAGTTGCGCGGCCCGGTTTTCGGTGACATGCAATCCGGCATACGGGACGCGGCCAGTAATTGCCGCCGCGAGATCGAGAAAATCGCCGTAGCGACTCGTCCGGGCGCCCAAAACTGAGTTGGCGAAAACGATCGCATTCGATTCAGCCCACGCGATCTGATCGCCCAGGCGTGGGCGGTGCTTGAGCTGGTACGGTGCGCATGTGAAGGTCGCTTCGCACCCGAGTTCCAGATGTGCCTCCATAAGGCGCTTTGCGGCGTTCGCAGTTTCCGGTTTGCCGCGATACAACTCCGGGTGTATGAGGTCGAGCGATCCGACATTGAGTGTGGTCGGAACGGCGACCCGCGTTCCGGACGCGACAAAGCGCTCGACGAAATCGAGACTCACGGATCCGTGGTACAGACACCCGTCGATATGAGCGGAGGAAATGTCGACAAGTCTTTGAGCCTTCATCACATGCGCCGTGGCGACGACTATACGCATCGCGAGCGCTGCACCATCACCCAATTCACCACTCAGCATTGCTTTGTCACGAACCGATAGTTCAAGCACTGTCGCCTCTTTGTTGTGGTCACTCGCAGCAGGAATCAGGATACTCCACGTTCGCATTGACGACCGTGTATGGCCAGATGGACGTTCACCGAATTTGATGGCGCATCGAACTAATTTGTCGACCCTCTTCTGTGCTCAGGCGTTGGACGAGGCCTTTTTCTGGT
>NZ_JARESU010000273.1:0-5422 GCF_046027075.1 Paraburkholderia sp. RL18-085-BIA-A
TAGTCACGGCATTTACGAGACTTACGAAGAGGCCGCATCCTGGGCTTATATCGTCGAGGAAACGACTGGATTTGCAAAACTGGAGCCTACGGCCGCCAGAAGAATTGAGCCTTTTCCCATTTCTACGGCTCTTAGGGATGCCGCGCTTTTCAAGCCAGATCATCCAATGTCGACTTCGCGTCCTTTCAACTTCGAGGACGCCAAACGCAACAGAGTTTTGGTGGGCGGTCTGAGAGTCTGGGGTACATCGGAAGAAGCTCGGGCGTTTAAACCAGTGTCCCTCAAACGAGAGCCGGAAAAACCGCAGAAAATGACGGCGAAGGAAAAGGCCGCAATGCTTGGCGTTCCTGTTGCCGCGCTCTTTTACCATAGTAAGCCGCCCGACGCGCCACTTACTGACCGGGAAGAGAAGGTTCTCGACCACGATTGGGCGGCGTACCAAGCGAAGTCTGCGGATAAGCCGAAAGCCTGTAAAACGAAAGAGGCCTATCTTGCCTGGCGGCGACTATGTGCAGCTCGGGACAGGGCGAAAGCGCAAGATCCGGCTGCACGATCAGATGACCGCAAGCACCACAAGCGGCCTGTCACCTTCGACGCCCTTGCCCGCCACATAACCAGTCACTGACGTGAACCCATGTGGCATCTGAAAATGGCAAAGCTCGCGGCGGCGCATGGATTACGGTCGACAATTTCGAAACCGTTGCCGTCCAATGAAGTAAAAGTTGAGGCGTTTTCGAAGTAAAAGTTTGAACACCCTTCGATCCGGTTCAGCAACAGCCGGTCAACGAGTTTTCATATAGGCGGCGTACAGAACGCGGCCGCCGCGCGCGAGAGCAGCGTGTCGGAGTTCATCCTGCAGCGCGCCTTGCAGCGCCGCGGGTCGTGGCGAAAAGGCCGCCTTGCTTCAGCTCAAGGAGACGCTGAAGCTGCTCGACCCGCCGCTGATGCGACGGGTGCGTCCCTCGAATGCGCTATTGCACGCCGGCCGAGCGGATTGCGGCCAATGGCACCTGCCAATCGAACCCTTCAAGCAACACCGCAAGCTGCACCTGGGACAGCAGCGCGCTTCCGGCATTCGCCGTTGATTCGACTGCGCTGTTCTGCGTCGGCTCGATTGCATTCACGCCGCTGTGACGTGATGTGACGGCCTGAGCGATGGCAACGAGGCCAGTCAGTGTAGTAACGGCCAAAGCGGTACGGGTAGTGATGTAACGCGACATGTTCGATCTCCATTTCAATGCGGGGGATAACGACTTGCTTGCGCGCGCATCAAGAGAATAAGGAGAAAAAGCTTATCATCAGCTTAATAACGGATTACACGCGCTCGCGGGTGCGGTCGCGACGTCTGTGACGGGGTCAAACGGGCGGTGTGCGATGGAGGCGGCAACGTGGGCGATTAATGGGTCTTTAACAGTCCGATGAGCCGCATGGCCCCACCCTTTGCTCCTGGCTCGGCCGAACGCAGTCTCAAGGGTCTCGGGGCGGCGCCCTTTCTGCCCGGGTAGTCGAATCTGACTTACATGCGTTCGGCCGTGATGCCGTCCTCACAAGGGCAGCCGCGTGGTGGCGCAAGTGGTCGGCACGATGGGCGATATCAACCAGGCTGAGCAATCTATTGCGAGATTCGCGCCATCACACCGTTATTCATGTTTTTTTCGGGGCCGACAAAAGCAGGCAGCGCGACGACGAGCGTCTCGGCCGCCGCGCCATCGATCGCCCCGATACCATCCTGCGTCTCAAGGGCGAACGCCTCTTCCACAGCCAGCCTCCGCGCGCCGGACAAGTCGATGGGGGCGTCGCAGTAACCGTACGGCAACGGCATTTGTGCGTGAAGACGCTGCCTGACCGTGGGTTGCTGGCGGGTTCAGAAGCCGAGGCCGACACCGACGCCGCCGCCGACGCTGCCACCACCACCGCCAACGCCAATACCAATGCCAATGCGCGGCGCGTAATCGTAATAGCCGGGACCATAGCCAGGGGCTGGCACGTAACCGTAGCCGGGCGGGGGCGGAGCGACGACACAGCCGGCGAGACCGGCTACTAAAGCCAATATGCCGAATAGTCGGATCATGATCTTTTCCCCTTCATGAACTGGTGAGCAATATCCAGTCCCCATGGGCGTCTACCGGACCTGCACGCTGCGTGGATGGTAATTAGGAGTTTATACTTAGCTTGTCTCCTCCAGTTCTCCCCAAGAACATGGATTAGCCCGCCCCTATGGCGGGCTTTTTTTGTTGCGCTGGCAAAAAAACCCCGCACCTAGGGGAGCGGGCCAAAGACGGGGGTTACTCGCCTCAGGACCCTGAGGCAAAACCACTCTACCTGCAATGCCCTTCAGTGCCCACGTGATTGCGCCCCATAAATGCGCGCCTGCCAACACTCCGCACGATTCGGACTGGTATCGGGGGGCGCAGAACACGAACCTCCCGCCGACCGTCTCCCCGCTTCGGATTATTAGCGAAGGTTGTGTACGAAACCGACCGGTTACGTACGGCCGCCATGAGGCCGTACGAAAATAGGCAAAGTGACTTTCGAACATGAGGCGAGATTCGGACACCAGTTTCGTGCACCCGCGGCGTCGACCGTTGGCTTACGTCTCACTATTGTCCTACGGCCTACACCGCTATGGTGGCCCAAGGTGACCGATCGGATGTTGTCGCATAGGCAAATCTAGCCGGTGCGATGTCATGCCGGCCGCGGTTTCGTCGCGGTCGCGCCTCAACGGCGTCTTTAATTCATCTTCAAACCATGTGAAGTGTTTTGAGGAAAGTGCGGGACGGGAGCTACCTTGTGCGGCTCGCGACAGGGCTTGGGCGACAGCCGGCAGACGTTCAGGCCGCTCAGGCCGCTCAGGCCGCTCAGGCCGCTCAGGCCGCTCAGGCCGCTCAGGCCGCTCAGGCCGCTCAGGCCAGCATAGGGACCTTCCTTGACCTCACGGCCACTGCTGACGGGCGTGCTTCACGCCAGGATCGTCTCGCGCGATAAAACACGATGTAGTTGCGGTGAACGATCATTTCACGGGTACCCCGGATGCGGCCGGCCCGGTACAGCGTCGGGCGTTCGCGCAGGCCGTCGACCTTGGTGCGGATCTTCTGCACCAGCTCAGCGGCCGCATGGGATTGTCGTGGCCGATGTAGTCGAGTATGTCAAACAGGTCGTTTTCTGCCTGGACCTTCCACTCAAGCCTTCGCACGCCGGCCCTTCCGCATCGCCGCGATGCGCGCCTCAGCCTTCTTCATCACGTCCTCATGCGCGATCGTCGGGCGCGGGTCATCGATCGCCTCCTGTACCTGCTCGCGCAGCCATTTGTCGTAGGCGACGGCCCTCGCATGCGTGGCCTTCATCGCCTCGGCACGATCCGGACGGCTCTGGCGATCGAACTCCACGTCATCCGGTCGCCACGCCTCGAGCGAAAACCTTCCCGTCTGCAGGCCGAGCTCGCGAATCACTTCGAGCGCCTTGAGCGGGTTGCGGAACGCCCGCGGGAGGCGATTGTTCGATGTGACGAGCACGGCGGTGCCGGCCGTGCGGGTCTCCAGTTCGACGTAGAAGGCGCCGCCCTCGGCCTTCAGGATAGCCGACAGGACGCCGCCCGCCCGGGCAGCGGCGGTCGCCTGGGAGACGTCCAGCGTTTTCATGGCACGACCTGTTGACGATGTTTCCACGGTTAATAATATAGCGTGGAATGAACAATTGTCGAGCCTGATAGCTGGTTGTCATAAGCGCTCTTGGATACGGATGTGTGACGTTCTCCGCGAACGCCGCCGCGCAAGGCCCGTTGAAATGCTTCCGGACAGCGCCGTCAAACGGTACCATTCACGGATCGTTCGAGATGGACCTAATTGATGGAAGCCCGGTATTTTCAACTACTCGATCAGCTTGCCGATTTTGGTGAGGACCTGTGCCGCTCGCGCATCGCTCCTGACACCTGGCACGAATATTTGCAATCGGGCTTCGACCCGTCTCACGTGCCGGATTTGATACGAATCCTGGACGGCGATACGCTGCACGAATCGGAATTTACTGGCACCGCGATGGCCCCGATCCATGCGTGGCGCATTCTCGCCGAGCTGAAAGCTGTTGAGGCGATTCCAGCCTTGATCTCCCTGATACATCGGATAGACAACAATGACTGGATTGGTGAGGAATTCCCCGATGTTTTCAGCAAGATCGGCCCATCGTCGCTCGAAGCAGTCGAGCTGTATGCGCGGGATTCCCGAAACGGGGAGTTCGCCAGAATCTGTACGTTTCGCCTGATTGCCAGGATGGGATGTGACCACCCGGAACAAAGAACGCGATGCGTCGAGATTCTGACCGGTCTGCTACGCGCCCATGGGACAAACGATCCGGATATCAATGGCTTCCTCGTTTCGGCATTATCCGATCTGGGGGCTCTCGAATCTTTTGAGGTGGTCCGCGAAGCCTACGAAAAGAATCATGTGGCATTGAATATTCTGGGCGACCTGCGTGACGCCGAATACTATTTCAGGATCGGCTCTAAAGACTACGAAGACATCGAAACCTTTAGAGAGGCAAGACTCAATCGCCTCCGCACGTTGTCAGAAGCTCACCCATTCGAGCCGACCCCGATCATCGGGAAATCCCGGCCCATCGTCGCCGGTCCCAAGATCGGGAGAAACGATCTCTGCCCATGTGGAAGCGGGAAAAAGTACAAGAAGTGCCACTGGGTTGCTGCGACGTTGCACCAAGGACACTCAACATGACCCTGCTGAAAAGCCGCCAGGCAGCAACAGACTCAAAGCTCAAAGAAATCAAGGACGCCAAACGGGCATCAGACAAAGCGCGTCGTCAGCAGTACAGGCAGACGAGGGCTGATCAGGAACGCCAAGTGGCGCTGGTCGGCGAAGCTGTCATGCGCCGTCTTGATCGTGGCGAATGGGACGAAGCCGATTTCCGGCAGATGATGGATGAGGCTTTATCCCGGCCCACTGATCGTGCTCTTTTCGATCTCGACTGAGCAACCATGCTTTACCTGCACTGTACGAAGAAGCTTCTTGACCGGCTGAAACCCGAAGTGATCGCTGGCGGCACCAGTACCACGGGGCTCGGTAACTGGTATGCCACGGCTTTGCTGTGGAAGCCGCAAATTGCGCTCTTCGTCAATGAACGGACGTTGCTACCGGTCCTGATCCCTTTGGCTCCAGCAGCTGGCATGGCCACCAGATTCCCTCGCGTCCTGGCTTACGTACTCGCGGCCCACGGCATTCGGCCGCCGTTCATCGAGCAGGAGCTATTGC
This sequence comes from Paraburkholderia sp. RL18-085-BIA-A, assembly GCF_046027075.1. Classification (NCBI taxonomy): domain Bacteria; kingdom Pseudomonadati; phylum Pseudomonadota; class Betaproteobacteria; order Burkholderiales; family Burkholderiaceae; genus Paraburkholderia; species Paraburkholderia sp. RL18-085-BIA-A. Next base: position 5,259 of record NZ_JARESU010000273.1, read on the forward strand.
ACATGCAGGACGTGCGATATACCAAAACGACAAACCGTAGCGTCGTCGGCATCATGACGCAGTTTTCCCAATTCGCGGAAGGCTATCGTGGCAGCGGTGAGATGAACGACCTTGTAGCGTTGTCACTCAGGTTGTCACGTATCCCTTGCAGTCCGCTCTACAGG
>NZ_JARESU010000274.1:0-5398 GCF_046027075.1 Paraburkholderia sp. RL18-085-BIA-A
TGCTCATAGAAGGCGACCCGCCGGCCGACGGTGGACAACTCGCGACAACACGTCAAACGGAGGAGAGGCACCGACCCGGAACCAGCTGCGTAACTGTCGACCGGAAGGGGTTACTCCGGAAGCCCGAGGTTCCTGAGGAGTGGCGAACCGCGTTTCCTCAGGGCGTTGAGATAGATGCTCTCGTCGTACCGCGTCCCGGTCTGCCAGCAGCGGTAGATGATCCGTATCCACTTGAACGCCAATGCCCGCACGGCGGCCTGATACGAGCTGCCCTTCGCCCGCTGTTGCCGGTAGTAGGCGCCCGCCCAGAACGATTTGTTGATGGTCTGGCCCGCCCACTCGACGAAGGTCTGGCGCAGGAAGGTCGGACATTGCCAGCGCCAGTGCACCCAGCACTTCTTGCCGCTGCGCTCGGTGACCGGCGCGATGCCGGAGTACTTCTGCAGTTCATCCGCGCCCCTGAAGCGGTCACGTTGCTCGCCAAACGCAGCCAGCAGGCGTGGTGTCAGATGCGGACCTGCGCCGGGCAGGCTGTCAAACAGGTCGAAGTCGGGCAGCGCCCGTGCGACTGCCGCGATTTCCTTGTCGAACACGTCAATCGCAGCGAGCGCTGTGCGCAGTTGCGTCACCAGCATCAGCGCGAGCAACCGGTGAGGTGCAACGATACCGGGATCATCAGTGAGCGATGCAGCGCAGCGAATTGACTCCAGACGTCCCTCAATCAGTTTGGCCCGGCGACAGTTGTGCGCATGGAAGAACGTTTCAAGGGTCTTTCTGTTCGTGCGCCTGACTGCTGGCAGAGTTGGCCAGCGGGTCAGGAAATCACAGAACAGTACCGTGTCGATGTCGTCGAACCATTCCAGGGCTTGAGGATAATACTGTTTGAGTGCATTGGTTAGCCGGTTAGTGAAGCGGGTCTTGTCGCCGACCAGTTCACGACGCTGTTCGATCAGGCTCAGCAGGGAACGCATGCCGGCGCTCTGCGGCCTGAGCGGGCTGAACCGCTCAGGATGGCGCAGCAGCAGGTCGAGTGCCAGTTCGGCATCGGTGGGATCGTCCTTGGCACGGCTCGGCTTGAACGCCTCACGGTACTTCGCGAGCATTGCAGGGTTGATAGGGAATAGTGTGACGAACGCATGCTTCTGCAACACAGAGACGATTGGTCCTCTGGCCAGCTCAAGCGCGACCGCAATGGGGCCACTAAAGCGTTGATGTAACGCCTTTGCCCATTCATCGATGCGTGTCACCTGGTGAGGAATGCAGTCGAACTCGCGCCTGTCGTCGCCAGCCTGCTGCAGGCAAATGTCATGTTTGGTATCGGCCCAGTCGATGCCGACGAAAGCCTTGAATTGCTGGTTCGATAGCGATGCCATGTGAACCTCCGCAAGTGATAGATTACCCGGTAGGGACATGCATGCTTGCGTTCAGCGAAGGCAATATAGTGAGCCGGTGCGACGGCGGACCCTGAGTATTCGTTATCGGACGCAAGCGCACCCGTGGACTCGAAGCTAAAGCCGTAAACGTCCAGGCGTTTGGGTCGAGATATTCGTAGTCCGCGGGTGCATGTCCCACCTTCACTGGCAGCGAGCTGCCAGTCCTACCAGTATCGATGAAAGCGGGACGGACTACCTATATCGGGTCGATTGCCGCCCTTCGCCTCCAGAATGGTTGCGCCGCTTGCGGCCTGATCTGACTGTGATTGAAGACAGCAAGCATTTGCCTTGGAGCGGGCTCAGCAGCTGACCAGTCCGGCCGATTTGGCGGAAGCGATGGCCGTTGGCCATGGTTAGCTTCTCCAGGGCGCACGCGGCTTCCCTGGCAAACGCGGACGCTCACTCTGCTCACGGTCCACGCCTGGAAGGGGGCTGTTCAGGAATTCCTTGCTCAGGTTACGGGTCTGTGCGTTATAGGCCCAGCGTGCAAACTGCTCAAGCAGGTTGTGGTTCTCGGCCGTTAGTCGCCGGTTTTCCGCGTCAAGCCGGGCGATCCGGTCCACGGCAACCTGCAGCTCCGGCGACATCGCCTCACGGGGCTGTTCGTCCCGCCCCGAGAGGGCCTTCTTTCGTACCGTAAAGGCCAGCCGGATTCGCTCGTGACGGTGAAGCGCCTGCCGCGTGTAGCTAAGGCCAGCGCGCCTCGCGATCGCCTCGATAAGCGCTTTCCAGCTCAGCCGGCCGCTCCAGCCATCCAGCACCTCAACAACGGTGGCAACGACCTTGTCGTCAAGGTTTTTCTCTCTCACGCGAGTCATGCCACCTCCTCGAGGGTCGGTGATGCATCGGCGTCGCCAGGCGAGGGCAGCAGTGCGCGCGCTTCTGCGTGATCAAGCCGGGACAGAATTTCCGCCGGTATCAACTGTATTACCGCGCCGCGCGGAACGGCCGGGTCATCGAGAACGTCGAGCAGCGCCGTGATACGGGCACGATAGGCCCTGTGATGTTCGGCCCATTCGTTTGCCCCGAATTCCCCTTCAGCTTCGGCCTGCTCCGCCATCGCCAGCAGCCGCGTCGCCTCGGCATGTGCCTGGCGGAGGCGCTTCTCCTTCTCTGCCTCGCCCTTCACGCAAACCTGTTCGCCACAGTTCAGGCAGTGGCGTCTCGCACGGCGACATCACATAGTCGTGAATGCAGTATCCGAAGTCCGTAGAGTGCGCTGTCGGCACCTTCAGCCGGGCAAATTCGTCCCGCGTGATGAGCGCCGCCCGCGGCCCCGCGGCCAGCGGGCCGAAGAAGCGCGTGTCATCGCCTACCGCGGCGCGGATGCGTGCAACTACGGCATCGGATGGCTCATGGTCGTAGTACCCGTTCTGCCGCACATCCTTGCGGCCGGACCACTTGGCGATGTCGAGATGGCTCAGGCCGCCCGCTTGCGCCAGCGTGTTCAGGTAGTGGCGGAACTGATGAGTGTTGACTCGAATCGGCGCGCCGTCCGGCTCGTAAAAGCCGCAATGGTCGAAGACGGATCGGCGGCCGTTTGCAGACTCCGCTCCCAGCCGGCCACGAATCTGGCTGTATTTCAGAGGTTCGATGACACAGCGGAACCGTGGCCTGGAAGTATCCAGTGCATTACGCTGTATGACGAAGAGCGCGTCGCCGTACCGGAGGCCCGTCGTTTTGTCAGCAACAGGAAACCCCGGTGGCAGTTGCCGCAGCACGGCCGCCTGCACATCGCCGAAACGCACGTAGGCTTTTCTCCCGCGACGCTGCTTGAGAACACTATTGTTATTGCACCACTTGGGTGGTAAGTCCTGGTAGACGGGCTCAGCAAAGAGGATCTCTGCGATGTCGGCCATGCTCAGCCATTCTTTCGTGCGAAAGTGCTCCGCATCTTCGGTCAGGTAAAGCTTTGTCGGGTTCTGCTCATACCAGCGGGCGACCTCGCGCGCTTCGTCGGTGAGCCTGCGGATTTTCCCGACCGCTTCTTCGACGACGCCCGCCATCGATGGAACAATCCATTTCACCGTCGGCTCTGCCCGCTTGGCAGGCCACCATCTCAGGCCGAAGGCATCTTCATCCGAGCGATCGCGTTTCTGCCTTACCTCGCAATTGACCGGAAGGCAGAGCGTTTCGCTGATACGTTCCGGCGCTGCGCAGAGAATCGCTGTGATTGACGACACAAGGACGTCGGCCGGTTCGGTGGCCAGCAGCAACACCTTCGGCAGCGCGTCGAGCGCCGCTTGGCTTGGCATCTTTGCCGCCCGGCGCTCATCCGCCGCCGTTCCAATCCTAGTGCGATGGTTCTCAGGTGGCTTCAGCGGGTTGCGCCACCGTGTCGGCACCGCCATAAGACGGTTATCGCAAAGGAAATCCGCAACCATCTCAAGCTGGTTGGCCGCAACGTAGGCGCTACTAACGGCGAGGCGCTCAGCGAGCAGTTGAGCGGCCCGGTTCAGGACGTGGGCGTCCGTCTGTACCGCGTCCGCTGCTCCTGTTTCGAGCAACGCCGCTTCGAGTGCCCGGAGAGCAGCCATACGGTTTGGCAAACTTGTTGTCGGCCTCATGCCATGCTGGTACCGGATATACGACTTCGCGAACGACCGGAACGGTTCGCTCATCATCGCGGACTGTCTATTGCTGGACGTAGCCTGCTTACTAAACACCAACCTCAAGGCAGTGTGCCTGCCCTTGCGCTGGATGTGTTCGGACACATCCCAGCGATCGGCGTCGAAGGGGAGTGACAATCCGAACAAGGTGAGCTTTGTTCTGCACAGTTCAATGAAGCCCGCCATGTTGGCCTGCGCGGCCAGATGAGCCTGCGGCACAAAGGTAACGATGTCAGCCATGGACTGCGCTTCTTTCGGCATGCGTCGCTTCGCACAGACATCCTCAGGGCATGACTGAACACGTCCATAAACAGATACAGATAAAAGTACTGCCCGCGGATCGTCGCCGGCAAGTACGTGATGTCCCAACTGTAAAGCTGATTCGGCGCGTCCGCGCGAACCGCTCGTGGTTTGCCGCACGATTTGACCGGCCGTTCACTGCGCCGATGGGCAAGCTGCTTCTCGGCTTTCAGCACCCGATAGAACGTCGACTCCGAGGCGATATAGCGTTGCTGGTCAGCCAGTCGAGGCACGATCTGGCTCGGCGGCAAATGACCAAACTCGGCCGAGTTCGCGACTGCCAGCAGCTCGGTGCGTTCTTCGGCGCTCAGCTTGTGAGATGGCTGGTGGTGTCGTAACGAGCGCCCGTCCACCGCGTCAGGTTCGCCGCCTCGCCAACGCTGAACCGTCCGTGCGCTCAGCCCCAGCATCTCACACGCGGGCGCCTGGCGAGCCCCGGTCAGCGTCGCCTCGCTGATCAGGCCGATCAATATTTTGCGCTCTTCAAGGCCCGTCATTCGGCCTCGCCCTCGAACAGCGCACGATACTTTTTTTGCAGCACCAACAGCGCCGCCGCCTCCGCTAGCGCTTTCTCCTTGCGGTTCAATTCGCGCTGTAATTGCACGTTGGCTTGCTTCAGATCCCGTACTTCCTGGGCGCTCTCACGCCGAGCGCCGGTCCCGCCGACGGCGCAAAAGTCCATCCGCCACTGGGTGAGATGATGAGCGAACAGCCCCCGCTCACGACACCACGCGTTCAGTGCTTCGTCGACCAGGCCGTGGCTCTCATGCAAAGCCAGCAGCCGTTCTTCCGGCGACCAGTCTTCTGGACGTTTTGCATGTCCGGAGTCCGAGCTCCGGTTCGCAGCGGCGCTACCTCTCATCCACTTCCTTAATGTCAGTAAATTCATGTTCAATTCGTCGGCCACCGATCCAACGGTGCGGCTTCCGCGCTGCAGGACTTTCGACAGCGCTTGCTCTTTGAACTCGACAGAATACGTTTGTTTTTCCTTCAACCTGCACCTCTGACTCTTCAATTTAAGAAAATTCACAGGCGACAACTATTGTGACACCGGGG
>NZ_JARESU010000275.1:0-5201 GCF_046027075.1 Paraburkholderia sp. RL18-085-BIA-A
TCCGGTATTCGATGACGCCGCCTGCCGCGCCGACCGAGCACGCTGATGTCAAGGTGCTGTACGTGCACGGGCCGGCTGGACGCAAGAGCCGCAAGCTCGACGATGCAACGGAGAACTTCGTCGACGAAACCCGCACGGGTGCGGGCTGATAGTTATCAACTTACCTCTATCAGTTACGTGGAACGGCGATGAACACCTGGCAGAACGATTCCGTCCGTCGGGGAACGCAGAGATTTCGACCCCGTAGAGGTGACTCAACCTGTCATCGCTACCCACTAAATTGCCCACGCCAGTTTCTTGATGTCCATCGACTTCTCCTGTTGCTTCTACTCACTACGTCCACCTGCTCAGATTGCGTTGAGGGGAATCTTGGGATACGACACTCCGTTATCTTCCGGATCGGGCATATGTCCGGCGCGCATGTTGACCTGGACTGACGGCAGCATCAGCACCGGCATGTTGAGCGTCGCGTCGCGCGCGGTGCGCATCGCAACGAAGGATTCCTCGTCGATACCGTTGCGTACATGGACGTTGTGTTCGCGTTCCTCGGCTACCGTGCCGACAAACTGCAAAGGCCGCCCGCCGGGCTGGTAGTCGTGGCACATGTACAGCTTCGTGTCCGCCGGCCAGCCGATGCGCGGTTGAATTGCGCAGGACTGACTACTAGAATACATGAGTTGGCGTACCGTCCTTCTCGAGCTCTTCCTGGGCTCTTCCTGTCTGTAACGCCACGGCCACCCGCACGCTGAAGAGGGTCTTAAACAAGGGTGCTACGGCTAGAAGCCGTCGGTGTCCCGTCTTCACACGACAAGCGCGCCAACTCGACGTCCCCGAAGGTGTCTCCATGACCAAGGCACGCGCCAGTCTCGAGAAGGTTGAGCGGGTCGCCACTGTGATTCTCGCCTTTTTTGCCGGCTCAAGCGCTCTCGCGCAAACCTCTCCCATGCCGCCTCATGGCCCCTCGGGGTCGTCCGCCACACCGAACATGCCGCCCGCCAGTGCGCTCGATGGATCGCCGGTGAGCCAGCAGAATTTCGTGAACGGCCACCTTCCGCCGAGCGTCCCTGGCAGTCAGGGTCCGACGCTGACGGCGAACGCGCCATACCAGGCGCCTGCGGCTGTGAGCGCCGCGACACGAGCCCGGACACCCGGAGCAGCGGCTGCCTCGTCCTTCACGGCGACCGACTGGCCTACGTTCGGCATGGACATGCAGCGGACCGGGAACAATCCCGTCGAGACTGTGCTTAGCCCGACCACTGTGCGCAAGGGCTTGGTGACGCACTGGGCGACGGATCTTGGCGGCGCCGTCCTGACTCAGCCGACATTGGCTGCAGGCGTGAACATCAACGGCAAGTTGACCGATGTCGTCTATGCGGCGACTCTGCTGGGGACCACGTTCGCGCTGGACGCTTCCACCGGGGCCATCATCTGGCAACAAAGCGTGCCTCCCGTGCAAACCAACTGCGAGGACTTGGCCTTGTCGGGCGGCAACGCCGGTTTCATCGGGACTCCCACCATCGACCGTTCCACCAACCGGCTATATATCGTGAGCGGCAGAGGCTACCTGCACGCATACGACCTCGCAACCGGCGCGGATACGCCCGGCTTCAACCTGCCTATTCCCGACGCGGCGAATTTCTGGCCGAGGACGTTCGTCTACGGCAGCCCTGCGATCATCGGCACCTCACTATACGTCGCGACGGCCGGCAACCCCTGCGATATCCGACCGTACCACGGACAGGTCGTCCACGTATCGACCAGCACCCCGCCGACGATTCTGGAACGCTGGTACCCGACTGGGGCGAACGGGCCGGAAGGGGGCGGGATCTGGGGTGCGGGAGGCGTATCTATCCCGCCTGACGGGACGGTCGTCTACGCGCTGACGGGAAACGCTTTCGCCAATCCGGAAAATGCCGGCTTCGCAGAACACGTCGTCAAGCTCACCCCCACGCTGGCGGCGGCCGCGTCCAACTCGCCGCTCGCTCCCACCGCCGCTGTGCCAGACGTGGACTTCGGTGCGACGGCGGTGCTGTTCCAGCGTCCCGGCTGCCCAACGATGCTCGCGGCCTACCAAAAGAGCGGCAACCTGTTCATCTATAACCGGGCCACCATCCAGCAGTCGGGGCCCATCCAGACGTTGGCGATTGCCAAGAGTTCGAGTGCCGGCGTCAACATCGGCCAGCCTGCGTTCGATCCGGTGTTGAACCAGCTTTACATCGTGGCGCCCTCCGACTCACCCGTCGGGTTCAACAACCACGGGCTCCTCGCGCTGGCCGTCGGCAGCAACTGTTCCGTCAGCGTTGTCTGGCAGCAGCCGGTCGGCGCAAACGCGACGACGAACAACCCGGCCATTTCGCCCATTGTCGCAAACGGCGTTGTGTACTACGCCGATGGCGTCGCAAGCCAGGTGTTGGCCTTGGACGCAACAACCGGAAACATACTCTGGAGCACCGATAGCCTTGCGCCGGTTGACCGGATCACCGGAGGCATCTTCGCATCGCCGACCGTCGTGAACGGACAACTGTTCGTTGCTGGCGGCAGCGATCACAAGATTCACGCATTCGGCCTATAGCGAATACCGCCCGCCACGACCGCGGCCGTTACCCGCGCGGCGCCGACCGCAGTAAGCCGGCAACACTGAGCAATCCTTCGGAAGAACCTTGTGAGCTGCGCAAACCAGCATGGATTTAAGCCTGCCTCACAGCGAGCTTTTGTCGGGCTCTGCACCCGGTGCAATGGGAGAGCCGCTACGCCGCTGACCTGCGGCGCGACAGCGCCAACATGCTTGTAGATGGTTGCTCGGCCAACGCAGCGGGCCGCCGACATAAGAGCGTCGGTCGCGCAAACCTATGCCGAAATGGCAGCGGAAAAGTCCGCCTCTGCCGGCAAGATCCGCATCGGTGTGGTTCCGGCTCTTCTGGAGTCTGCACTCATGCCGATCGTGGCGCGCTATACAACGCGCGAGAACGCGATCTCCTTTCGACTCTCTGTACAGGTCTCGGCACTTCTGTTCGACGAACTGAAGGATGGGCAACTGGATCTGGCTCTTTGCTTCATGCCTGATACTGAACCGGATGAACTCCAATCGGACGACTTCGGACGGCAGCGCTACCAGATCGTAGCCCGACGAGGCCATCCGTTGACCGCTGCAAATGGCGACCCGAGCATGCTCCAATCGGCAAAGTGGCTGCTGCCGCTGCCAGGTCACGGCCTGCGCCAGATCGTCAATCGGTATTTTGAGGAGCATGGACTTGCGCCCCCGCAGGTTGTCGTCGAAACCGACGCGTCGATCTCGCTCCTGACGTCCCTGCTTCGCAATAGCGATTTGATCACGATGCTGACCGATCAAATGCTCCAGACCTACCCAGGCCGGGATCTTGTTGCCCTTCCCTACGAGACAGCGCTATTCGAAAGCAGACTCAGGCTTTTCTATCGCAGGAAAACGTACATGTCGCCCGCGGTGCAAAGATTTCGCGCGGCGTTACACGATACATTGACTGCCCCATGAAAGCGACTTGGAAACGAAAACAGCAACTTATCGCACAAGTGGCTGAGACCGGAAAGCCGTGGCCTCGATTCGGATGAACGCGACAGCAGCCATCCGCTCACCGCATCTGACAGATGACGAGAGCCGTCGCACCTATTCCGAGCGGGAATCGACTCAGGCCACAAATTCCACAACAGATCGCCACAATGTCTTTGAATACGCAAGATTAGGCGCGTTCACGAAACAACCCGCCGGAAGGATACTCATGAAAAACGAAACCCTAAGTCCCCAGTCATTGAGTGCTGACCTTATCAAATCGCCGGAAGAGTTCCACGGGACATGCCCGCGACGCGATGATGGTGCCGCCTTCGTGCCAGGTAAGCTAGTCGAGCGTCCGGCGACGGGGTCTGTAGTCCTCGATGGACTCAGTTCTGGTGTCAGGGACGTGGCCGACCGGTGCGAGGCGAGACCGCGCCAAAGCGGGGGCTGGAATCGGGTCTGCGAATATGACCGAAGGATGTGTCTATAGTGTCTCGATGGACACCAGCCCTTCCGAAGCGACTTCCGTTCTCCAGTTGCGAATCAGTCTACGCGGCGTCAGCCCGCCGGTCTGGCGGCGACTCCTGATTCCCGAGCAGATCACGATTGCGCGGCTGCATCAGGTGATGCAGCTCGCCATGGGTTGGAACGACGAACACCTGCACCGGTTTGTCATCCGCGGATGGCGTTACGGCGGACATCGCGACGGCGCGTTGCAATTCTTCGACGGCCCAGACAGCCTGTCCTTCGCGGCGTTTGGCCTGCACGTACATGAGCGCTTTGCCTACCTGTACGACTTCACCGCGTGGTGGTTACATGACGTGCGCGTCGAGCGGCGAACGTGCAACCAGCGGTCAAGGCCACTACCACGCTGTGTCGCGGGCTCCGGGCGTTGTCCGCCCGAAGACACCGGAGGTCCCGAGAGATACATGACGGCCCTGGAAGAGTATGGCGAGTTCGAGTTTTTCGAGTGGCTCGAGACGCTGCGCGAAAACCCGATCGAGGTGAATACTCTGCGCGTTGAGGCCGATGAATGGCTCTTCTGGTTGGATCGGCGTTTCGACCGTCGAGCGGCGAATGAACGGCTGCACACGTTGGCGCTGTAAGCTGACTACCCAAGCGACGTGCCGGGCGGGAGGCTGCCATGCAGATCAGCGTGCAGATTGTGGTTCAGACGGAAGTCGACGAGCAGGCGAGCGTCACGGAGATTGCCCATTTCCAACGGGAAAGTTTCGATGCGGGCTCACTCGGCCTGCATCTTGAGGAGGCGAAGGCGCTGCTGGGCCGGCTGCAGCGCTCGATGATTGACGCGCAGGCCGCTGAAGCGATTGCGAGGCTGAGCATGTGCCCGAACTGCGGCTCCCGTCTGACCGTCAAGGGCCACCATCGCCTGGTCTACCGCTCGGTGTTTGGCCGGCTATCGTTTGACAGCCCGCGGCTGTACCAATGCCGGTGTTCCGGAAGCGCGCACCGATCCTTCAGCCCGCTGGCCAGTTGCCTGCGTGAGCGGACGAGTCCCGAACTGCAGTATCTCGAGGCCAGGTTTGCCGCGTTGATGTCGTATGGGCTCACCGTCCGGGTACTGGAGGAGGTGTTACCGCTGGAGCATGTGCTGGCGGCTACCACGATCCGGAGGCGCGTCGCCACACTGGGCCATCGCCTTGAGGGTTTTGTA
>NZ_JARESU010000276.1:0-5147 GCF_046027075.1 Paraburkholderia sp. RL18-085-BIA-A
GCGTCCATCACATCAGAACCAACATCGCCAGCACAAGGGGCTGAACAACCGGGCGGAAAATTCGCACCAGCCGACACGGCTACGCGAAAAGGTGATGCGCCGCTTCAAATCAGCGGGTCACCTGCAACGCTTCGCTTCGGTCCACGACCAGGTCGCCAGAATCTTCATGCTTTGCCGCTACCACACCGACGCAAGGAAAAAGCGGGCGCTACGCACCCAGGCCTTCGAGGCCCGGGAAAGCGTGACGTGCGCTCCAATGCTGGAGCGTATTGCACGCTTAAATTAGGTTTCCTTACGTCATTCATGTTCGGCCGCTCGTCAACCGATAACTTGACAGTGCCCTCGCGGCGTTGTTGGTCCCGTACTAACTTCCAACTTCTGACGGGTTACGCCGACGGATACGCTTTTAAAGCCGCCCCAGATGTTGCTGTTGCCATAGCGCCAATGCGGACATGGCCAGGAATAAGCCGAGCGTTGCAGCCGTACCGAAGTTCAGCCCGTTTGTGGGCACGTCCTGTAAGCACTATCGGCGATCGTCCAGCGATATTTTTCTTCTGTATCAGCTTAAAAATCGCGTTCCGGTTTTGGTATTGGCCTTTGGTCCGGTACCACGGGAAGCAGCATCCACGCGGGAGGGTGTCTTGGACCGGGCATGAACCCGCGTGCAACGAAAAAATTAGATGCTAGACTGGATTTTGTCTGGCGGCCGGGCTTCCCGGACCCGCAGCGTTGCGAGGTCCCCTCGCTCACGCGTAACGCAATAAATCAATAAAGGTATGCAAAATGCCGGAGACGCACACTTTGGCCGACCGCAAGGCCGCTGGCCGTTTCGCACGCCAGCATGCGCCGCGCTTACAGAATGCGACGATTGGCGTTGTTGATCGCGATCCCCTCACACTATTACGGGAGAACAGTGCGGGCCGTGTAGAAGCACTGCTCCCGCTGCGCTATGGCCGCATGTCTGTGTCGCCGTTTACATTCTTTCGGGGCAGCGCAATTCTCCAGGCTCACGATCTGGCCAAAACGGCCAATTCCGGGATTGCCTTTCCGATCTGTGGCGATGCTCATCTGATGAACTTCGGCGGGTTTGCGACGCCAGAGCGCCAACTCGTCTTCGACCTCAACGATTTCGATGAAGTCGCGCCCGGACCGTGGGAATGGGACGTCAAACGGTTCATGGCCAGTCTGGCGATAGCCGGTGAGCACATGGGCATTGACCGTGGATCAATCAAGGACGTCATCTCGACGGCTGTACACGAGTACTGCGACCGAATGCATAAGTACGCGGAATGCAGCGCGCTCGAACTATGGCACGAGATCGTGACATTTGACAGGATGATCGAGGCTGCGGCCACGGCCGAAGGGAGACAGCTGATCATCCGGGTGATGGAAAAGGCGGCCGCCCGCACGCACGAAAGCATGCTGGGCAAGATGGCCGTGCTGCGAGACGGTCGATGGTGCATTCAGGACACCCCGCCAGCCCTGTTTCATCCCGGCGGCCCTAACTCGCTGCTTGGAAAGGATCAGAAATGGTCGGACGCCAGCGAGTGGAAAGGCAAGCTCGCCCATGCATTCGATGCCTATCTTCAAACGGTTTCACTGGATCGCCGTCAGCTGATCGACCAGTTCGATCTTCATGACATTGCGTTCAAGGTTGTTGGCGTCGGCAGTGTCGGCACATTCTGCCTGGTGCTGCTGTTCGTCGACGATCATGGCAAGCCACTCTTCCTGCAGGTCAAGGAAGCACGCCAGTCGGTGATTGCGCGTTACTTTGAAGGTAACGGGCCGGCTCACCACGGCGAACGCGTGGTGACCGGTCAGCGGCTGCTTCAGGCAGCGAGCGATTCTTTCCTCGGCTGGACGACCGGTCCTGCAGAACGGCACTTTTATTTCCGCCAGTTACGCGACATGAAGGTCTCTGCCGAAGTGGAGCGCATGAGCAGCACGATACTCCGAGGGTATGCACGCATGTGCAGTTGGGCGCTGGCGCGCGCCCACGCCAAGGCGAGTGGGAAAGCTGTCGAAATCGCGTCTTATCTGGGCAGTGGCAGCCGCATCGCGGAGGCGCTCACTGAATACGCGTTCGCCTACGCTGAGCAGAATCGGAAGGACTATGACACGTTCATGCGCGCATGCCGATCAGGCAAGCTTGAGGCTCGAAGCGACGAGGACATGGCCGCAGACTTCCACGTCTGACAGATTGATGTCGAAGGGTGCTGTCACGTGGTTGGCAAGTCAACGCGAGTGTGGTGACAATGGCGGCCATGAAACGAACTGCCCAACCGCACCGCACGCCCGCCAGCTCCGCTATTTCGTATGCGGGATACCGCTTCCCGCCCGTTGTGATCAGCTACGCGTTGTCGCTGTACTACCGTTTCCCGCTGCGCCTGCGCATGGTCGAGGAACTGCTGGCGGTTGTGGTGCAAACTCGGTAGGCTGGCGATAAATCGCTCTTGCTTCGGATACCTCATCGAGCTGAAAGAACCGCCATCCAGATCGAGGGCGAAGCGGTATCTTTGAGGTGCATGCTGGTGAGATCGAACTGGCCTTTGCGAATGCGATGCATCAGTTCGATGCCAGAGAGGGTAACGGCGGCGCTGCGGAACCGCTTGAACCCGAGCATCACGTTCACCCGCGCTTTGATGTGGCGGTGATCCTGCTCAACCAGGTTATTCAGGAACTTCGAGGATCGCAATTTCGTTCACCTGGGTAGCGACTCGTCGGTCTTCATCTCGCGGACCGCCCGATGAGATGCCGCGTAACCATCCAGCGTGATCGTTTCAGGAGCGCGTCCCTGAGTCCTGATTGCCTTTGCGAAGAACGCCTTTGCTGCCGCCACGTCCCGCCTGGCGCTGAAGCGAAAATCGATCGTCTTTGCCGCCCGGTCAACGGCCCGGTAGAGATAGGCCCATCTGCCGCGAATCTTCACGCAGGTCTCGTCGACTCTCCACGACTGACCGGCTGTCGTAGTCAACCGATTCCAGCGTTTGACGAACTCCGGCGTGTAGCGTTTCACCCAACGCAGGATCGTAGTGTGGGCGAGGGACAGGCCGCGCTCAGCCATCATCTCGACAAGATCACGCAGACTGAGCTTGTAGCGCAGATACCAACGCACGCAAAGGACGATGACTTCGCGGTCGAAATGACGCCCGTTGAACAACCATTCGAGATCTTTCAGCTTACTCATTGGCTCGTGGTCGTCAAAAGCTCGAGAGTAACAGAACAAGGCGCCGGAATTTGCACCACAACCGACGGCGGCGTGTGTGTCGCCCGCACCTACCTGGGGCGCTTCCAACCCGGCGGAATACATAAACCGACAGCACGACACCGCTGCGCGCCTCGCCCGCCCGTGCCCTATCCGCGAACGGTCCCCAGACGCGATAGTTCTACCGGCACACACCGCACGTAGCACATCCCTGCTTCTGGCGCGTAACAGGCGTGTCACTACAGAAACACAAATTCTGAAACTCTGTCTTTCGAGACCCCGGACGAATTGTCACAGCCATAATCCTTACGCCGGTTTCATGAAAACCGGCTTATCTCGCGCTGCAACGGTGCGAGACACAAAAACAGCATTGAGGATGACAGGATAACTATGAACAAGAGACACATTTGCGGCGGGATTCTCGCATTGCTTGCCGGAGCAGCCCACGCCGATGAGATCAATGGCGACAGCGTCACGCTGTACGGAATACTCGACGTTGCAGTCGGGACCGTAGAACACAGTGCGAATGGAACTTCGCAGGGGGCGATCACCGTCAACCCGGAAAAAGTGCCGACGGCCTACCCGCATTCCGTCACGGGAATGTTCAATGGGGGCATTTCGGACCCTCGCTGGGGGATTCGAGGTAACGAAAACCTGGGTGGCGGACTGCACGCTTTCTTCGACCTGGAATCAGGCTTCAACCTGCCGTCCGGCCAAATCAACAACGGAGCCGCTTCCATTGCCGGTGCGAACAACACGACCAGCGGGGCATCGGCGCTCGACGGGCAGCTGTTCGACCGGGGCGCGTTCGTCGGACTCCGGCATGATACCTACGGCAGTCTGGCGTTCGGGCGAACGACTACGCTCGGCTACGATACGCTCCTGAATTACGATCCGTTGTCCTTCGCGGCGTTGTTTTCTCCGTTGGGGTACTCGGGCTCGTATTCGGCCGGCGGCATCACCGAGGGTTCGCGTACTGACAACAACGTCAAGTACACGAACAAAATCGGCGATTTCAAGATCGGTCTTTCATATAGCTTCGGCGGTGTGGCCGGCAACTTTGGCGACGGCTCTACATTCGGCGCGGATCTTGGCTACGAAGCGCATCAACTGGCCGTTGATGCAGGCTACTACTACGCCCGCGATATCGTGCATTCGGGGGCGCTGGTGGGGGTGAATCCGGTGGGCAGTCCGCTAATCGGCAACAATGTCGGTACATTGACGCTCAACAACGACGAGGATCTTTACCTCGCGGCGAAGTATTCATTCGGCGCGCTCACGGTCAAGGGCGGCTATGAGCGTTACGAGATCAAGCCGCCAAGCGACCCGGCTGCCGCCGGTGCAACGACTGATTACTATGGATTCCAGGGCTCGCTTGTGAACACGGCCAACGCCTCCAAGACCAACGTGTATTTCTTCGGTGGCGACTACAAGATTACGCCGACATTTGATATTGCCGCCGGCTTCTACGATACGCAGCTCATGCAGAGTGCACACGTTGCAGGTGGCAACCAGCTCGAATACTCAGTGCTGCTCGACTACAACCTGAGCAATCGTACCGACCTCTATGTCGGGTACATGTTTTCGAAGTTCAACGGCTCCGAGTTTATCGGCGACGAGCCGACCAATTACGTTGCGGCAGCTGGCATCCGCACGTTCTTCTGATTGTCAACTGGTTCCTGGTTTTGCGGCTGTGCGGCTCGCATGATGCCAGCGACATTCGCGAACCTCGAAGCAGGATGGATCGTTCCGAAAAATGGCGGCTACCATGTTGTCGAATAGGATAATAGAGTCAAGAATGCCAATTGACATGGCGCGTCAGTTCATGGCGCGCTGCGCCGTCGATGAACTGCGTGCCCTGCGATGACGCTCAGCAGTAGTGGCGCAGGTTGTCGGGTAGCTGGGCGCGGTCACCCGCGTCCAGCCCCCTCAGAACCGTGCC
>NZ_JARESU010000277.1:0-5108 GCF_046027075.1 Paraburkholderia sp. RL18-085-BIA-A
CCCCCCCCGGATTCGCGCCACCAGAGCGCATGGATTGGCGCCAATGGCCTGCACCTCCGCGCGCATCAGCACATTAAACGGCCCGCGCAAACAGCGGAGCGGGCCGGAATCAGAGCGCTTCAGTCCATCAGCGCATACACTTTTGCAACGCCTTCAACAAATCCCTTAACCTGGACGCAAGAGGGGTAGGTGCATCCAAAGATTTCTTCACAGAGCGACTCGCACGATGCGCGGTCTAGGTTTTCTTCGCCGTGCATCGCGCAGTAGATCAGCCGACCCCATCTGTAGGCATCCGGCTCACCGTCCACATCATCAGGGCTGATTCCGGTAGCGACGGCGCGCACCCATGCAAATGATGCACGCTTGCGCGCCCACCATTCGCCTGCCTTGCGGCCAGCGACTTGCTCCCTCGCGGCCTCCTCGTCGTCCGACTCGCGTAGCCGTTGCAGGTCAGCTTCGAGTTCGGTGTCGCCTGCTTCGGGATCATCTGTGTTCATGATGTTCGCCTTCAGTGGATGAGTTTGGCATCAACGCGCGGCGCCCACGTCCGGTCGGTGCCACCGGATGCCGTCTCGCGAGACAGCCGTACAGATGCAGGTGCCAGGCCGAAACGCTGACGCCTGCGCAAGCCCTGCATGGGCTGTGCACTTGAATGGACTGGAAGGACAAAAGCGGACAGCGGCTGTCGCATGGATTTCCTCCACGTGAAAAGAGCGGGCCTCGCACCATTGCGAAACCCGACGATTCCCCCGAACGGAAGTGTTCGGGGTGTGAAGCCGTGTGTGGTGTATCCCGCTGCCCACACACACGACGCGTTTGAGCCAGAGGCTCTCTCACCATGCTCTGCCGCGACCGACTGGCGTTGCGCCAGATTCCGGGCGGGATAGAGTGCCAAGTTTCCACCCGTCAGATATCACTTCAAGCTGCGGTAAGCCCTGCGTGCGCTGCTGCGCGCGGTCATCGGTGAGACGTGACGTATCGCTCGCAACTTCCACGGTGACGGTTGATCCTCAATTGGCGGGCGCCTGTACACCGCTAGCGGCCCTGTCGTTAATCTGGAAGGGCGTTCTTTGCGTTCGGCGTCGGGCGAATGGCAAGGGAGAATAGCGAAGCAGTCGCTGCTGCAAGAAATAGATAGCAGAGTCCCCATGCAACCGATATGGTTCCATCTGAAAACCCGCCCGAGTTGCTACCGCCAGCGCCAGCAATAGCGAGCGCAACAATACCGGGGACGGGCGCGCCGGCGCAATAAATCAACGTCATAAGCGTCAACCTACGGCGGGTCAGGAACCCCCAGATGTCCTGCGATGCCCATCTCATCGTGGCAAGTTTGATGGGTACGTAAACCAGCGATCCCATGCCATATAGCCAGGCAGATCCGAAAAGAAGAGCAAGAAGTGGCATAGGAAATTCTTTGTTTAGTTATGCAGATGAGCTTTGCGAGCGCAGTGCCACTGCCTGAACTCGGGGTCGAACAGCGCGTACTACTCGGGACCAGCTTCGGCCGCGACGCATGACGACCATGCACTCGTGCACACCGTCGCCTATCACCGCACCGACCTGCTAAACAGCGCCGCCCGATGACGGAAGCGTGGGCGACGCATGTATGTTCAAACTGAACCTCATCTTGCGCGGGACAGACGCTTCACCAAAGGGCTTGCTACTGGCTACATTCAGCGATGCGCTTTCGCGCAGTAGCAAGCTCTCCAATCTGATTCCCCGAACCCAGGCAACTATCGTCCTGGCGAATCGAGAGTGAGCCATCCGGGTGAGGCGTCAATACCAGCAGGGCGGTGAAACGGTGGTAGTTGTTCCCGATCTCATCTACGGTTTTAGCGGGATCGATGCCGCGATGGTATTGAACCGTCGTGAGCAATGCGGGCTGGCTCTTATACGTCACGGCAGAAACGCCTTCGATCCAATTACAGACGTTGGTGTCGCTATGGTCCTGAATATTGACTCGGATGCCATTCACGTACCTATAACTCTGGTCAAAGAAATCGAATTCGCACCAGCCGCGCCCACCCGGATAGCCTTGGGTAACAGGCTTTACGATTGGCGAAAGCATCGTGCTCGACGTAAGAAAGTAAGCGCTTCCATTCTCAAATTTTACTCGATACGCATCCTGCCCGTCCCACCAGTAAAATCCCGGTCGTTGCTTTACAGCGGCTTCTAGCCGATTATCAAATACGCCTTCAGGCTTATCAAGGAAGATAGTTTTCGAAAAGGCCGTTTGAGCACACAACCCAACGATTATGTTAAACGCCCAGAACACCAGTTTTGATTTTTTCATAAGCGGCCTTGAGTTGGTTGTCGTAGTCATATTTGCGGTAGTCCGGGCCGTTGTAAAGCCATGCGGCATCACCCCAGTTTTTTTGGATTAGTGCATTCCTCAACGTACCGTGTCCATATTTCGCATCTCGCACCGTCATTGCAAAGGGCACGAAAAGCTTGATAAGGTGATCGCGTTCGGACGTGCAGGCCGCTTCCAGAAATTTCTGTACGGTCTGAAATCTCAAATCTTTCCAATTCTCCCCTAGTACCTGAAATTTGCCCCACGAGCAGGCCATAATGGCGGCATCTTCGTCGAGACCATATGCGCGCTCAAAACGCTCGTAGGCATCCGCGACATAACGGTCGTTCGCGGCGATAGCATGGCCTGCCTTGTCGAACTTCTTGTTGGTATAGGGCTTCCCTGAAATGTCCGCATTCACAGCATCGTATTTGTGGCCTGTATGCTTGGCGAATTTATGCCGCTCATACTGGATCGTTGGACGATGATAGCGGTCAAAGGGTGCCTTTCCCGATTCGACATGGGCGAACGCCTGAATGACCGCGATTTCACATTGGATGGTTCTGGCGGCTTCATTCCAATCCGTGTCCGTAATTTTTTCGCCCGTGTACAACGCGAAATATTTTTGCAGGTCGGGCCGGTCCTTGCTGTAGTGCGTATCGGTCGCACCCTGTGGGGTCTTGGTCTGTTGGCCCTTCATGCCCTTGTCCGAGCCTTGCGCCGCCGGATGATGCATGTCTCCGCTGGCCTGGCGCGGCGTACCAATCGGAACAGGCTTAGGCTTGGGTGCCGATGGTGGATCGTTGACCGGCAAGCCGTCCGGCGTCTGCGGATGCGGCTCCATCTTGAGGGGCAGGCGAATCTTGCCGCTCTTCAGCGTGACAAGCTTCTCGCCAACCCTCGCCTGGGTTTCGTGTATGAGCTTTCACGTGCCATCGAGCTTGCGCACCAGAATGCGAACAACATCGCCTTCCGCCTTTGTAATGAACCGCTCACCAAGCCCATTTAGCTGGCTCACCCCTTCAAACGCCGATGCCAGCCTGCTTTCGATACGGTAGCGCAGTCCCTTGATTGGATTGCGGTCCCGATCAATGAACAGTGGCACGACCGCACACACCTTCTTTTCGCTGACCACCAACCGCTGACCAACGGCTAGCCGGTCGGGATTCTGAAGTCTGTTCATCTTTGCAAGCACGTGAGTTGTCGTGTCATAGGTCCGTGCAATCCCGCCCAGCGTATCGCCGGGCTGGACGACATAGACTTCCGGCGCATCCGTCATCGGATTGGAACTCATACGGTTTCCTCCTCATCCCCTTTGTCTAGTAGCGTTTCCTCTTCTGCATCCCATCCCGTGGTGCCAACCCATACCTGCGCATCCGTGGCTTTCCGGCTGAAGGAGCGCGGGCCGGTGCCCGCTTCGTCCAGCAGGCCAGAATCCAGTTGGGTGCCCGTCTTGTTCGTCACGACATAGGGGAAGTTCGCCCAGGGATGATCGAGACTTTCTGCGGCAAAACCTGCCCCGGAAAGGTCAACCCGGTTGCTGAAAAGGCGCTCGTCAGGAGAAAGCGGAAGCTCAGACATCGGAATATGCATTGACGCCTTGCCCTGCTTCTGCATGGTAATGGTCTTGAGGAACAGATCGCCGGGGCCACCGAGCGTGATGCTGCCGTCCTTGATCTGCACGAACGCACCGCCGCACTCAAGAATGATTTCCTTCGCAGCAGACAGATTGACCTTGCTGTTAACGCTGGCGATGTTCACGTCCTTGTCGGCAATAAGGGACATCGGGCCGCTCTGCGCTTGGACCTCGACAGGGCCTTTCGCAGCGAAAATCTTGATGCCAACTTTTTGTGCGAACAGCGACAGCTTTTCGCCCGCCGCAACCGTGAACCGCTTCAGCACGCTCCAGTCGGCATTCTTTCCGGCAACGGTATTGATACTGTCCTGCGCCGAAAGCTGCACGCCGCCGCCCGCGACGATGCCCGCCGAGGCAGGAGTGCTCATCAGCAGGCCCGGCTTTTTCAGGCCGTCGAAATCCTGCTTCATCTGCTGCTGCGCATCGGTGTCCGCAGGCTCGGCTTTCGCACTCGTTGCAGATGCCGCCAGAGCCTTTGCGGTCGCCAGCACGCTCTCAAGCTGGGGGATGGTCTCCTGCATGGCCAACTGCTTGCCAGTGGCAGCAGGGCGGTCGTAGGCCGTCAGCATCATGCCCTTGCCCGCGCGATTCACCCCGTAACCCGATGTTCTCGCCTCGAAGCCTTCACCCCTGTATTCGAGCTTGTTGTTCACCAGGTAGCCGAGATTCAGTTGCGACTTGCCCGAGTGTTCCGTGCTGAGTTTGATGCCTTCCTGGCCCGCCCAGTCCTCCATGCGCAGCTTGTTGTTCTTCTGCGTGCGGATCATGTTGCGCGAAAGCCAGCGCCGGTCATTCGTTACCAGATCGCGCGCCTGGCTGTGATGGTGGAAGGCTGTGATTTCAGGCTTGTCCGGGTCGCCGTCCCGGAAGGAAATTACCGCCTCGTCGTTGTCCAGCGCGACGAAGTGCATGCCGGTTTGCAGCTTGCCCGCGAAAGGCTTCGCCAGGCGCAGTGGTACGCTCTCACCACCATTGGGCCAGTTGCCGAAATCCGCATCCAGACGGACGATGTAATATCCGGCGGCATTCAGGTAGCCATAGGCGTATTTGTCCGGGCTGCAAACGCGGGCAGAGAGCGTGCCGGAAATGCGAGCCCAATTTTCCGGTTCGATCTGGAGACGGAAGCGCCGGTCAGCAGGAATCGCCTTGAAGCTGTTTGAATAGGACGCGTCGCGTGCA
>NZ_JARESU010000278.1:0-5013 GCF_046027075.1 Paraburkholderia sp. RL18-085-BIA-A
TTACGACCATGGCGCCGGCCGCCGGTGGATAACTCCGGTTCGTCATGAGACAGGTTCGCTCCTGGTAACTGCAATCCATGTCATGTTTCATGTCTGAAGTGGATCATCGCGCGCGTAAGACTCCAACGTCTTACTCACCTTCTATCCGCTGGCGTGTAGCCAGCCGCCCCATCCTGCATGCGCATTGCGCCGGAATCGTGTTCGGGAACATGCCCAATCTTGAAACATCGGTTGTTGCGGCAACTTTGAAACATCGGTTGTTGCGGCAACCTGGCACTGGAACGGGCATGTTCACTTCAGGCCATGTGGAGTAGCAAGCTGCGTGAGAGGCGTTAGCTGGCGCACCGCACGGGCTGGCCACCGGGCTTCAGTTGCGCACCTTCGGGAATCACGCCGTCCTTGAGGTAACGCCACAGGGCAATCGCCAGGCGCCGTGCGACGGCGACGATGGCAATGCGCCGGGCACGGCGGTCGGGGCGGGTGCCCTGGGTGCGCCGGTTGAACCACTGGGTGAGTGCGCTGCCGGGCTGATAGCGCAGCCAGGTCCAGGCCATCTCGACCAGTAACGCGCGTACGCGCCGGTCGCCCAATTTGCTGATGCCCTGGTCGGTCTGGCTCTCGCCGCTGTCGTACGGCTGGGGCACCAGTCCGACACAGGCTCCGACCTGGCGCCGGTTGTGGAAATCGCGCCAGTAGAGTTCAAGCGCGAGGCGTGAGGCGCCGACTTCGCCGATCCCCTTAAGGCGCACCAGGGGTCATGGCGACTGCCGCCGTGATCGCAACGACGTTCGACGGAACGAATGCATCGGCACCCGCGATATTCGGCGCGACGGTCATCATGTGCGTATGCGCCGGACTGTTGAACGGCCTGCTCGTCACGAAGCGGCAAGTGTCGCCCTTTCTCGCGACCTTCGCGACGGCGATCGTGTTGCAGGGCATGCGCTTCGCCTATACGCAGGGCGCGCCGTCGGGCAATGTGCCGCCGCTCTTTCATGCAATGGGCACAGGTGCGATAGGCGGCATGCCCGTCAGCGTATTGATGCTGGTCGCGTGTGCCGTTGTGTTCGGCGTGCTCTTGCAGCTGTCGACGTTCGGAAGGCGCGTCTATATGGTCGGCGGCAATCCGGAAGCGGCGCGGCTCGTGGGCGTCAGTCCGGACGCTGTGCGCATCGTTTGCTACGTCATCAGCGCATTGCTCGCGGGGCTTGCGGGACTTGCGCTGTCGGGTTATGTCGGCATCGTCGACAACTGGGTCGGACGCGGTTTCGAGCTCGATTCGATCGTGGCAGCCGTGATGGGCGGCCTCGCGCTCTCGGGGGGACGCGGCTCCTTGACCGGCGGCCTGGCCGGCGCGGCGATCCTCGTCATGGTCTTCAACATCGTCCTGCTGGTTGGCACGCCCGTGCAGGCACAGATCATCGTCAAGGGCGTAATCATCATCGGTGCATCGGCGTGTTATGTGGTCCGGCGGCGGCGTTAGCGCAGTGGCTTCACATCACGCCGCACACGCGCGCCTTCGATGCATCAAGGAACATCCGAGAACGACGCCCGTGTAGGGACGTCAACGCAAACAGGAGCAGACACATGAGAGCAGTCCGTTTTCACTGCGCACACGACATCCCGGTCGAGAACGTGCCCGACCCGAGCGGGATGGGCGCGAGCCAGATGATCGTCAAGCCCATGTGGTGCGGCATATGCGGTACCGACCTGCACGAGTATCAGGCCGGTCCGATCGTCGTGCCCACCGAATCGCATGCACTCACGGGCGCGAAGGCGCCGCAGGTGCTCGGACATGAATTCAGCGCTGAAGTGATCGAAGTCGGCAAGGACGTCAAGAACGTGCAGCCTGGCGACCGCATCTCCGTGATGCCGCTGGCCTCGTGTGGTCAGTGCTACTACTGCGCACGTGGCTTGCGCTACCTTTGCACGAAGATGGGCTGCGTGGGCCTGAGCTGGGACGGCGGCGGCATGGCCGAATACACCGTGCTGAACGACTACCACGCGAACAAACCGCCCGACACGGTCAGCGACAAGCAAGGCGCGCTGATCGAGCCGGCTGCGGTCGCACTTTATGCCGTCGATCGCGGCGGAGTGACGGTGGGGTCGACTGTTCTCATTACCGGCTCGGGGCCTATCGGCGTACTCGCCGCGTTGGCGTGCCACGCAGCCGGCGCTTCGAAAATCTTCGTCAGCGAGCCTAATCCGGCACGCGCTGCAAAGATGGCTGGCTTCGGCGTTGCGACCGAGATCTTCGACCCATCCGACGGTGAGCTGCCACAAAAAATCCGCGACCTGACTGAAGGCATCGGCGTGGATGTCACGATCGAATGCGCGGGCAACCAGCATGCGCTCAATGCCTGTGTGGACGCCGTGCGTTCGGCCGGCGCCGTCGTACAGGCAGGCCTGCACGTGGGTACGGCAAGCGTCGATCCGATGAAGTGGTCGCTCAAGGATATTCGCATCGAAGGAACATGGTGTTATCCGGTCACGATCTGGCCGCGCATCATCGGCATGATCGCGAACGGCAAGTTCCCGGTCGAAAAGCTGATTCACGATCTGATCGACGCAGACGATGTGGTCGCAAAGGGCTTTGACGTGCTGAGCGACCAAGGCAGCGACAAGATGAAGATCCTTACCAATCCGCAATCGCGCTAAGGCGGCGATGTGATAACGCAGCGCTGGAGAATGGCATGACTGAAACAGGCACGCAAAACAGAACCACGATTGGCTGGATCGGCCTTGGCAAGATGGGCTCGCCCATTGTCGGCAATCTGCTCAAGGCAGGCTTCGACGTCGTGGTGTATGACGTCGACTCACGCCGTGCGGAAGAACTGGCGCAACGTGGCGCGCGGCTATCGAAAGACATCGCTGGCGTCGCGGCATCAGCGCAACTGATCTTTTCGATTATTCCAGACGACTCAGTTTTGCAAAAGGTCGCGCTCGGCCCGCAAGGGGTGATTGCACATGCGCGACATGACGCGGTGTACATCGCGATCCGCGCATGGCTTGCCCGGTTTGTTGAGACGAAAACCACGTTCGACAATTACCGCAAGGAAGCCGAACGCCTGCTGCTCTGGTCCGTCCTCCAGATGGGCAAGCCACACGAAGACCTGCTGGTCTATCAGCACTTCCTCGCCGACCCGCAGCCCAGCGCGCACTGGACCGCCAGTGGCGGCCGCAAGCACCCGCGCAGCGATCCCCGCTGGCGGCCGTTCCATGGTCCACTCTCCGCCACCAGCCAGCGACAGGCCATGGTGATCCTCAACGTCATGTTTGCGTGGCTGGTGCAGGCCGGTTATCTGGCCGGCAATCCGCTGTCGCTGTCGCGTCAGCGTATCCGCCGCGCCAGGCCGCGCATCGTCCGGTATCTGTCGCCCGAGCTGTGGCTCGAGGTCAAGACATTCATTCAGGGCATGCCAACGCAGACCAATCGCGAGCGCGAACACCACGCCCGCGTACGCTGGCTCTTTACCCTGCTCTATCTGGGCGGTCTGCGGATCACGGAGGTCGGCACGAACACGATGGGACGGTTTTTCAGCCGGCGCGACGCGAACGGCCTGGCTCGCTGGTGGCTCGACGTGCTGGGCAAAGGTGGCAAGGAGCGGCTGGTGCCCGCCACTTCAGAAATGATGGCGGAGCTCGGCGCGTATCGCCGTGAACGGGGACTGCCTGCCCTACCGTCTTCGGACGAAGACACGCCCCTGGTACTGCCGATCGGCCAGTCGCGCAAACCGCTGACGCGCGCTGCGCTGCACCGGATCGTCAAGCAGGTTTTCAGTGGCACGGCCGACGCACTGCGGGCCCGTGGCGAAACACATGCGCCACGCGCCGATCAATTGGAGCAGGCGTCAGCGCACTGGCTGCGGCACAGCGCAGGGTCGCATATGGCGGACCAGCAGGTCGACTTGCGGCTCGTGCGCAATAACCTGGGACACGCTTCACTCACGACAACAAGCCAATACCTTCATGTGGACGATGATCGTCGTCATCGCGAAACCGATGCAAAGCACCGCATAGAGTGGTGATGCAAGACGGACCGGAATCCGCACCCTATCTGCACTTGCACTCTTTCCACTTTCGGCAGCCATGCAGATAAGGCGACGCTCAGCGCCGGATCCGAAAATCGTCGACATTGAGCTGGACGAGTTCGCCGGGCCGCAGCCGGACTTTCCTTTCAGCGACCGCGACAATGCGTTGGCGTCCGTCTGCAAACACTTTGAATATGCGAGCCGGTCGGCACCTGCCGGCAACCAGAAATGCGCTTCAAGCGCCTCACGCGTAATCGAGCATTCGACATCGCCGCGCTGACCAGAGCGCATTAGACCAATTGAAGGTGAGCTTTTTCGGGACCGAAAGGTACTAAGCCAGAAAGCGCTGCATGTCGAGAGGGCATCCATGGTGTGCACGAAATGATGCGCGGATTTTCGCCTGGGGGCGCGTGCCCGATGCGCAGGCTCTCCCATCTGGCGTTTGCCATCGCAGAAGTGCGTTTCGTCGACAGCGAGACGAACAGTGACCATCCGTAGTGGATGAATTGCGAGACCACAACCCGTTCAAAAGCTACGAAGAACGCTAGACGCGGAACGCAGGCGACCACATACGCATACAGTTTTGGAGGACCATCGGTGAACGTCGCCCGCCCGGCGACGATGTTCACGTGGCGGCCAGGCCCAGCTTCGCGATGTCACGCTCGATATCAGCGTCCAGCTGTTTTCCAATGTCGAGAATCCGATGCCGGATGCCGCTGGACGAAATGCCCAGGCCTTCGAGGCCTGGGAAAGCGTGACGTGCTCTCCAATGCTGGTGCGCCTTGCAGCTTAAATTAGGTTTCCTTACGTCATTCATGTTCGGCCGCTCGTCAACCGATAATTTGACAGTACCCATAGGACGGTGAGCTTCAGAGAGTTTTTCGGAAGAAAAGCTGCGCCAACCATCAACCATTTCCGTTGTTGCACGCTTCTTGAAGCCTAGCCTGGCAAGAGGCTGCGGGAGATTTTCTGTTTCCGGGGATGT
>NZ_JARESU010000279.1:0-4926 GCF_046027075.1 Paraburkholderia sp. RL18-085-BIA-A
CTGTCCGCCTGCAAGTACTGACTTGTCGTTGATATGGATGCGTGCCCGATGTTGTCCCCGCAGTTCCGTGATCGACCACAGTTGCAGGCGCTCGGACTTTCGCGGTACGTGTCGAAGGTCAAACGCCGAGCCTGGACGAGGCAATTGGGATGGTGAGAACCATTGTTGCGCTTGCCATACGCGTGCGTGCGGAACAGGGCCTGGAAGCGAGGGAAGATGCACTGTTCATGGACTGGTTGCTCGCTCGAAATGTTCGTGTTCGCAGCGCATCCAGACAACTCGGTTTCGAGGAGCTGGAAGCATGGCTCTCAACCGATACAGGTAGCATCGCGAGTTCTTTGGGGACGCGCTACGTGGAGGCGCTTGCCGGTGAACTTGAAAAGGACGAGCCGGCAACATTCGACATGGACGTCGCGATGCAACGTGCTGACGACGTGTTCTCCGCACAGATGTCGGTTGGGGAAGAGCCACGGCGAGCGACGTGGCCAATCGTGGTCCGGTTTATGGGGCTCAGGCAGCCGGGTGCAGTGAGAGCCGCCTGGCAAGTCGCCGTGTCAAACGAAGGGCTCGCCACGGATGTTGAGATCTCGTCGTTCGTCAATGCATTCGCCACCCGTCTGCTGCACGACCTCATAGACAACAGTTCCAAGGTCGATGTTCATGAGGCATTCCCCGAGCTGATGAAGCTGGTCGTCGCGCGGATAGAGTCGCTCGACGACAGCGCGCTGCAGCGTCTGGTCGAGCTTGCAACAGCATGGAGTCGCGAGGATGCTCTCGCCCGGCACGCGTGCGACGTCGTCTCTCAACTGCGTCGGGCGAACATTGCCAAGGCCACGGCAGTGTTGACCACTTGGGCTCCGCGAGTTATTTCTGACCTTCCCTTGCCCTGTCTCGAGATGCTGACGGAGCTTCTGCCCGGAGAGGATGACAGCCTCAAGGTCGCGGCCACGAACGCAGTGAACACCATACTGAACATCGGATCGGTTAACGATGCCATGGCAAGCCGGTACTCAGCGTTCGTCCGCCGGCTTTCCTCCTCCAGCTGGGACAACGCGCCATTCAAGGGGCATCTGGACAGCGCTTTAAGCAATCTCGTGGCTTCCTTGATTCCGAAATATCCGATGCAATCGCTATCTATAGGAATTACATAGTATTTAGTCATCGCCCTTATCTTCCTGACGTTGCGATGGATTTTGCTTGACGTTCGTTTGAAGCTCGCCTGCTCAGACTGCTCGACGAGCATTCTACCGGCTGGATGCTCCCCATGGCGCGCTTCATGGCGCCGCTGTCGTACGCAATCGAGATTGGAACCGCGCATGACCGCCGCGATGGCCGTTGGACTTCGAAAACGACCGTCGCCTGGGCGACTCGGATGACGGTAACGGGTCCGACTTCTGCCCTACGCGCACCGATCAATGGCGAATCGCTGCGTTGGGTCAATGTCGGATCGCGTTCGGCCATTCCCCGCCGTTCGCCCCTATTGTTTAACAGACGTTTAGACGTCGGTTCTGTGACCGCAAGCGGCGATTGGCCTGGGGAACACCAACGCCTATCTTCGATCGCCGAATTTTCCGCTGTCGACAGCTCACTTCGAAACCCACACAGTAGAAAACACAGTCCTTGTCCTTGACGCCTTGACTCAATTTGGCGTCGGATCTTGTCAGCGCACACCATAAGTCCCGCCATCAACTGGCACAAAAGTCCCACAAGAAGGCGGAAAACGCTGAGATTATCAGCATGTCGCGGTGACGCGAACTGCTAATCTTCAAATGCTGCGATTCACGCGTTTCCGGTCGGCTCTGCGGGTCTTTGGCAGCCGTTCCGCGCCCACGCGGAAAGGGGGATGTATGACACGTCCAGGACTATCTCGGCCCGCGCGACGCGCGCTGCGTCGACAGCAGTCGCGCGGACGCATCTGGCTCGCCATTGGCATTTCGCTGACTGGACTGTCCCTGACACCCGTGGCGTTCGCGGCGGGTATCCTTCCGCAAGGCGGCCGTTACGTCACCGGCGCGGGAACGATAGCCGGCCAGTGCAACGGACTGGTGATCACGCAACCAGGTTCGACGCGCGGTGTGATCGACTGGAACAGCTTCGCTATCGGCAAGGGAAACACCGTCAGTTTCGACAACGGTTCGGGCGCAACGCTCAATCGCGTGACGGGCGGCTCGCCTTCGGCGATTCTCGGCAGCCTGAATGCAACGGGCAGCGTGTATCTGATCAACCCGCAAGGCGTCCTGGTCGGTCCGAGCGGCGTAATCAGTACGGGCGGACGATTCGTGGCTTCAACGCTCGACATACCGAATAGCGCATTCATCACTGGCGGGACGCTCACGCTCGCGGGATCATCGAATGGGAAAGTGGTGAATCTCGGCAAGATCAGCTCGAGTGGTGGCGATGTCTTTCTTATCGCACGCGATGCCATAGTGAATGCAGGCTCGGTCAGCGCACCCAACGGCACGGCAGAATACGTCACGGGTCAGCAAGTGGTGTTGTACGAATCGTCGAGCAGCAGACAGGTATTCGTGCAGATAAGCAGCAAAGGCACCGTGGTCGATCGCGGTATCACGCAGGCCGCGCAGATCAATCTCGAAGCGGCCGACGGCAATATCTATGCACTTGCCGGCAGTGGCTCGCATATCCGCGCGACGGGCACGGCCATGCGCGACGGCCACATCTGGCTGGTGGCCGGCGATGGTCACGTCACGCAACAAGGGACGATTGCGGCAACAAACGTCGATGGTAGCGGCGGCACTGTCGATACGCTTGCCAACTCGCTCACGTTGGCGAGTGGCGCATCGGTGCAAGCGGGACTCTGGAATATCTCGACGCCAAACTTCACCGTCGATAGCGCCACTGCCGGCGCGTTCGTGCGCAGCCTGAACGCGGGCACATCCGTCGACGCAACGGCAACCGGCACGAATGGCGCAGGCGGTGACATGACCGTTGCGTCGAATCTCGATTGGCAAGGTCCGGCGTCGTTATCGCTGGTGGCTTTTCATAACGTGTCGATTGCACCGGCGGTCACGCTGAAGAACACCGGCAGCGGCAATCTCAGCCTGCGCGCGGACGCAGCGAGCATCGACAACAACAGCAGCGTCGCGAACGTCGGCACGATCGACTGGTCGGGCAGCACGGGTTTGGTGAATGCGTTCTATGACATGAACGGCAGCTACAGCCCCGGGACGATCCTCGCGAACAGCGCGTGGAAAGCTGCGCCCTATAGCGGTCTCGTTACGCAAGCGACCGGTTACAAGCTGGTCAATTCGTTGACGGACTTGCAAAATGTTGCGCTCGATCTGGCTGGCAACTACGCGCTCGGAAAGGATATCGATGCGAGCGGAACGCATGCCGCCCCGTCGTTCGTTCCTCTTGGCAATTCGGCCACGCCTTTCTCCGGTCAGTTCGACGGCATGGGGCATGTCATCGACAGACTCGCCGGTTTTGACACTTTCACCACTCCAACGGCCGGGCTATTCGGCGTGATCGGCACAACGGGCGTCGTTCGCAACGTTGGCCTCACCAATGCCTATATCGGCGGGTATTCTGGTGTTTATGGCGCTCTGGCCGGACAGAACGAGGGCCTGATTACTTACGCTTATGTCAGCGGACAAGTGTATGGCGGCTCGTTCGAAGGTGAGACTGTCGGCGGCCTCGTCGGTCGCAACGGCGGTCTGATCGAACGATCGTCGAGTAGTGCAACGATGGGCAATGGCGGTATGCTCGGCGGCCTCGTCGGGAATAACTTCGGCACCGTGTCTCACTCCTATACGACAGGCGTCACCTTCGGTGACTTCAGCGTCGGCGGTCTGGTCCTTGCAAACGCCGGCACGATCGAACAGTCATTCGCGACCGGCCCGGTCGAGATCTATTGCAACATCTCGTCCTGTAACAACGTGCACGGCGGCATCGCGGCCTCGACGGGCGGCGCCGTCGATAACAACGGCAACTTCATACCAGCGCCCGGCGCGACGATCGCATCGAACGTCTATTGGAACAAGGAGACGACCGGCCAACCGACAGACGTCGGCTCTGGCACACAACTGCCTGCGTCGAACGGCCTGACGACCGCGCAGATGAGCAGTCCGGCCAGTTTTGACGCATCCTGGGACTTCAGTCCGACAGGAATTTGGGTGATCCCGGCCGGCGCGACGCATCCAGTCCTTCGCTGGCAATCGACACCGTGAGGAAACTAAGCGCCACGCAGTTGTGGCCATTTTGATCTGAAAACACAGGCGTAGCGCCTACCACGCATTGGCATCCTCTCTGAACCCCATACTGCCGGACGGATACCGAGATTCATGAGGCCGCATTGGGGTCTGTGCTGGAGTTGCGCCCGGCCGGCGGCTTGCAACCGAACTGCCGTCCGGGAACCGGACACACGGCGAAGTGCACCTATGCGGCGCAAAGCATCCAGGACTGAATTTTCGGCGGAACGGTTTTTTCGCAATCTGCGCTAACGTTGAGAAAACAACTCGTCAGATCGTGCTCATCGAACATGACTTCCTCAGCGATGTATGGTGGTCGCGCCAAATCTGCTGGAGCGCAACTTCACTGCAACTGCACCGAACCAGGTGTGGACGAGCGATATCACCTATCTGGCCACGGCTGATGGCTGGGTCCGCGCGGTCATCATCGACCTGTTCAGCCGGCAGGTGGTGGGCTGGTCGATGAAGCCGCACATGAAGGCTGAACCGGTCACGGACGCATTGCGTATGGCATGGTTCCGGCGACGCCCTGAAGCCGGCGTAATCGTGCATAGCGACCGGGGCAGCCTCGGGTGCACGGGCCAGCGCAAAAGCGGCGCGCTGTCCTTTGCGACATGTTGACGGTTTGCGAGCGAATTGGAAAAGCAACGCAGCGACTTTTTCAACAGTATCCCTCGGAACCGGCCGTTGAAGTCCCGGCGGTTCGAGAGGCAGCTTG